>DASXUA010000255.1:0-2286 GCA_036505095.1 Phycisphaerae bacterium | reverse complement strand
GGCCGAGGAACAGCACCGTCCCGTAAACGCCCATGGTCACGCCGCGCGTGGATCCCGCAGCCAGGTCGCCGAAAACCACGCCAATCGCGACGAACGCGATCGCCATGAACGGCGTGCCGAGCATCAGCACGATGGCTGGGGCCCAGAACCCCGTGAGGTGGCCGAGCACCACGGTCGCCGCCGACCACGCCATCACGCCGACAAAGACGATCGGCCACCGATGCCGCGCACGGTCGACGATCCTTCCGGCGGGAATGCGTGAGACACCGTTGGCAATCGCCTGCAATGCAAGGAGGAGGCCGACCTGAGAGCCAGGCAGGCCGAGCGCCTCCTTGCCGAAGATCGGCAGGAACGCTCCGACCGTGCCCCACACCAGGGTCGCCGAGGTCAGGCCTATGAGTACCGGTACGAACGCGCGCTGAGCGAGCAGGCCGCGCAGCGGCTCGCGGATCGACAGCCCGCGGCCAGATTGCCGCGTGTTGCCGGCGGCGATCGCGCCGGGGATGCTGAAGACCATCAATACAGTCGTCACGGCGATGTCGGTACGGACGTCAACCCACTGCAGCAGCAGGCCCGCGACCGTTGGGCCGAGAAAGAACCCCGCCTGCATCGAGAACGTCAGCCAGCCCATGGCCCGGCCCAATCGCCCCCTCGGCACAGATTCCGTGACCGCCGAGAACAGGGCCGCCTGCTGGGCGCCGGCTGCGAGCCCGCCCGCGACCTGCCAGATGTAAAGGGGGAAAACAGTCGTGGTGGCCGCGGTCGCCAGCTGTGATGCGGCGTTGACTGCGATCGAGAAGACGAGCAGCGAGCGCGCGCCGAATCGATCGATCAGCACGCCAGACGGAATGGACAGGAGCGCCCCGGCCAGCGTCGCCACTGAGAACAGAGCGCCGATCTGAAAGCGATCGGCACCAAGCTCGTGCGCGTAAAGCGGCACGGTGAGCCCGCGAGCGGCGAGTGCCGCGAACACGGCGCCGGCGGCCAGGTAGATCGCGAGCGCACGCCGCGATTCGAGGACGCTCACCCGCACCGCTTCTAAGATACCGACGCATGGTCCGTGAGCGGGTCGGGGACTGGCGCCAGTCATGGCGCTTCGCCCTGGCCGCGGTCGCGGCGGGGCTATTGGTCGTCGCCACTGGCGCCGGCGCCAACGCCGCCCCGAACAGCATTCTCGGCGGCATCAATCGTCCGTACTTCGCGGCGCAGGATCTGTTGTTCCCCGCTCCCGCTCCGGATCCTCGGGTCACGCTGATTGCGATTGACTCAAGGTCACAGAGGGATCTCACAGTCCACCCGTTTCCCAACTCCTATCACGCCAAGGTCATCGACTACCTGGCGAGTCTTCACCCGAAGGTGATCCTTTTCGACATCGTCCTCGACCGCCTGACTTACACAGACATCGAGACTGGCGAGGACACTGATAGCAAGCTCACCACCGCGATCAAGAAGGCCGGCAATGTAGTCCTCGCCTGCACCGATGATGACGCCCCGCGCCAGGAGTTCAGTACGGTTGCCGCTGCGGTAGGCGATCGCGCGTTCACGAACCCCGATGCCGCCGGCGCAGTCAGAGGCGTCCTGCTTCGGCCGAAAGCAACCTGTGATGCGAATGAGACTCAGGAGCCGGCCTTCATCCAGGCGCTACGAATCGCGGAAGACATCAGCGACCCGCTGACCAAGTCAAAGGATGGCTCTGAGATCCAGTTCGGACCTCATCGCATTCCCCTCGTAGGCAACCAGATGCTCATCAACTTCAGCAAGGGATCGGGCGCCACGTGCCGCTATGTCGACGCCTACAACGCCAGCTGCCCCCACCCCGAAGTCATCACCGACCATATCGTGGTCGTGGGCACCAAGCTCATTGACGCAGGGGACGTTTACTCGCAGGCAGTCAGCTTTCCGCACGATTCCAGCTTCTGTCCACAGAGCCGGCCGAACTGCATGCTCGACAACCAGAACTATGGCTACCGAATCACTGGCGATGCCATTGCAACGGTCCTGGGGGACCGCTACCTCCAGCAGCAGCCGCAGGCGTCGATGGTCATCGCTGCGCTGCTCCTCTCCATGCTGGTTGGTCTGCTCGTGTACCTGCTGCCGATTCGTCTAGGACTCATCGTCACGGGGGCGCTGCTGGTCGCCTATGTGGCGGGCATCATCGGGTTGGCGAAGCTGGGCTTCCTTTCCGACCCCGTCTACTCACCGATCGCGATCGTGCTTGCAGCGGCCGCGTCGCTCGCTGCGCGGTATGTCCTCGAGGAACGCGAAAGGCGAAAGGTCGAAGGCATC
>DASXUA010000254.1:0-8537 GCA_036505095.1 Phycisphaerae bacterium | reverse complement strand
GCTTCACGCGCGCGGCCCAGCGGCTGCACATATCGCAGCCTCCCCTGAGTCAGCAGATAGGAGATCTGGAAAGCGAGCTTGGCACGCGGCTGCTGATGAGGACCAGCCGACGCGTCGAGCTCACGGCCGCCGGAGAGGCTTTCCTTGGGCACGCGAACGCGATCCTCGAGCGCATGGATCAAGCGCTCACCCATGCACGGGCCGTCGGGTCCGGTCGCGCCGGCCGGCTGGAAATCGGGCTCAGCGGATCGCTGCTGCTTGGGCCGATGCCGCAGCTTATCGCCGCGTATCGCCGCAGCCATTCTGCGGTCGCAGTGGTCTTGCACGAAATGACGCCGGCCGCGCAACTCGCGGGCCTGCGCGATCACAAGATCGACCTGAGCTTCTCGCGCACCGCTTTGAACGATGACGTCCTTGTGAGCGAGCAGATATGGCCCGACCCGGTAGTAGTGGCCCTGCCGCGCGGCCATCCCATGACAAAACGCCGCAATCTCCAACTGGCGGATCTCAAGAACGAGGAGTTTGTGCTGCTGCGGCTCGATTCTTCCGGGTTCGCGAAATACCTCCACTCGTGCTGCCTCGATGCGGGTTTCGTTCCGCACGTTTCGCAACAGGTGGTCGAGTCGCAAGCGATCCCTAGCCTGGTCGCCGCCGGCCTGGGCGTGGCGCTGGTCCCGGCCTCGCTGCAGCGCGTGCACCGCCGCGGCGTGGAATATCGGGCGCTTGCGCGCAATGCCCCGCGCGCCGACGTGTATGCGATCCAGCGCAAGGACGATGCATCGCCGGTGGTGCGCGGTTTCATCGCCAAGGCCAAGGAGGTCCTGACCCGCTTGACGTAGAACCCCCCACCGCAGAAGCGTGCTTGCGCGGACTAGGCCAAGCGCCGCCGCGCTTCTAAGCATGCACAAAGCCGTCCGCGTGACGCTCCGCCCTTGGCGCGGGCGAGGACGTCGCTCATGCGCTCCAATGCTATATTCATTACGTATTAATCAAGTTGAACAATATATTGGACATATCACTCGATTTTGGCAAAAATGCCACTCATCGATATGCCGCTGCCTGCGGCAAAACAAGCGTGACGCAGCAACCGAGGAGGAGGGCCAGCCATGGCGAAAATGACGGCGGCTGAAGCAGCCGTGCGAGTGATGGAACGGGAAGGCATCGAGCAGGCATTTGGGATTCCGGGCGCCGCAATCAACCCGTTGTACGCCGCTATGAAGCGCCGCGGGAGCATTACGCATGTGCTCGCGCGCCACGTGGAGGGCGCGTCGCACATGGCCGAAGGGTACACGCGGGCGCGCGCCGGCAATATCGGTGTTTGCATCGGCACGTCGGGCCCGGCGGGAACGGACATGATCACCGGTTTGTATTCCGCGCAAGCCGATTCGATACCCATTCTCTGCATCACCGGACAGGCGCCGCGGGCGCGCCTATACAAGGAAGATTTCCAGGCGGTAGACATCGAGTCGATTTCTAAACCGGTCACCAAGTGGTCGGTGACGGTACGCGAGCCGGCGCTCGTCCCTCGCGCCTTCCAGCAGGCGTTTCACCTGATGCGCTCCGGCCGCCCCGGACCCGTATTGATCGATCTGCCGTTCGACGTCCAAATGGCGGAGATCGAGTTCGACGATGAGACCTACGAACCGCTGCCGGTCTACAAGCCCAAGGCGACTCGCGCGCAAATCGAAAAAGCGCTTGGCATGCTCAACGAAGCCGAGCGGCCGCTGATCGTGGCGGGCGGCGGCATCATCAATGCCGACGCATCGTCGCTGCTGGTCGAATTCGCCGAGATCACCGGCGTGCCGGTCATTCCCACGCTGATGGGGTGGGGCACGATTCCTGACGATCATCCGTTGATGGTCGGAATGGTCGGTCTGCAGACCAGCCACCGCTACGGCAATGCGACGATGTTGGCGTCCGATTTCGTACTGGGCATCGGCAACCGCTGGGCCAACCGGCATACGGGCTCGATCGAGGTATACACCAAGGGCCGCAAGTTCGTGCACGTCGATATCGAGCCGACCCAGATTGGCCGGGTTTTCGGCCCTGACTACGGGATTGTGTCGGACGCCGGCGCCGCGCTCAGTCTGTTCGTGGAGTCGGCGCGCGAATGGAAAGCGGCCGGCAAGCTCAAGGACCGCAGTGCGTGGCTGGAAGCGTGCCGTGAGCGCAAGCGCACGCTGTTGCGCAAGACTCACTTCGACAACGTGCCGATCAAGCCGCAGCGCGTGTACGAAGAGATGTGCAAGGTCTTCGACAAGGAGACCTGCTACGTCACCACTATCGGGCTGTCGCAGATCGCGGCGGCGCAATTCCTGCACGTGTACAAGCCGCGCTATTGGATCAACTGCGGTCAAGCCGGACCGCTGGGCTGGACGGGGCCTGCGGCGCTGGGCGTTTGCGCCGCCGATCCCCAACGCCAGGTGGTCGCGATTTCGGGCGATTACGACTTCCAGTTCATGATCGAGGAACTCGCCGTCGGCGCCCAGTTCAAGCTGCCTTACTTGCATGTGGTGGTGAATAACTCATATCTGGGATTGATACGTCAATCGCAGCGCGGATTCGAAATGGATTACTGCGTGCAACTCGCGTTCGACAACATAAACGCGCCGGAGTTGAACGGTTACGGGGTTGACCACGTCGCGGTGGTCGAAGGCCTGGGGTGCAAGGCACTGCGCGTCTCCAAGCCGGAAGAAATTCAGCCGGCATTCGTCCAGGCGCAGGCGTTGATGCGGCAGTATCGCGTCCCCGTCGTGGTGGAGGTGATGCTCGAGCGCGTGACTAACGTTGCGATGGGCACCGAGATCAACAACATCACCGAGTTCGAGGATCTCGCGGCCGGCAAGGCCGACGCCCCGATGGCGATCGCGCTGCTGGACTGAACCGCCACAGAGACGTCTATGCCCAAGTTTGCTGCAAACCTGACGATGCTCTACAACGAGGTCGACTTTTTGGACCGCTTCGCGGCCGCGGCAGAGGGCGGCTTCAAGGGTGTGGAGTACCTGTTCCCTTACGCGTACCCCAAGGAGCAGTTGGCCGAGCGCCTGCACCAGCACGGTTTGAAACAGGTGCTGCACAACTTGCCGGCCGGCGACTGGGCGAAAGGCGAGCGCGGCAACGCCTGCCTGCCGGACCGGGTCGGTGAGTTTCAGGAAGGCGTGGGGCGCGCGATCGACTACGCCAAGGCGCTGGGTTGCACGCAGATCAACTGCCTGGCAGGCATCGCGCCGCCGGGCGTCGACGCGTCGATCCTGCAGGAGACCTTCGTTGCCAATCTCAGATTTGCCGCAGCGAAGCTGAAGGAGGCCGGAATCCGGCTCCTGATCGAGCCGGTCAATACGCGCGACATTCCGGGCTTCTACTTGATTCATACGCAACAGGCCATCGACATTATCGATGCTGTCGGCTCGGACAACCTGTGGCTGCAGTACGACATCTATCACATGCAGATCATGGAGGGCGACCTGGCACCGACTATCAAAAAAAATCTGGCGCAGATTGCCCACCTCCAGGTCGCAGACAATCCCGGTCGCAATGAACCGGGAACGGGCGAGATCAACTACCCGTTTCTATTCGACTTCATCGACCGGCTCGGCTACGACGGCTGGATCGGCTGCGAATACAAGCCGAAGAGCAAAACCATCGACGGTTTGAGTTGGATGAAGCCATATCTGCACGCCTGAGCTTCAGGCACGTCAACGGCGGATCCTTTAGGGAGAGTGACAATGAGCAAGGTCGGATTCGTGGGTCTCGGCATCATGGGCGCACCGATGGCGGGCCATCTGCAGGCGGGCGGTCACCAGCTGTTTGCGCTGACGCACGGCAAGGTGCCGGAAGCCCTCGTGGCGGACGGCGCCAAGGTCTGCGCAAACGGCAGGGAAGTCGCGCAGAACGCTGACATCATCATCACCATGGTGCCGGATACGCCCGACGTCGAAAAGGTGCTGTTCGCGACGAACGGTGTGGCCGAGGGGCTATCCGCGGGCAAGATCGTCGTCGACATGAGCTCCATCTCGCCCATCGAGACCAAGGAGTTCGCCAAGCGCATCAACGCGCTCGGTTGCGAGTACATCGACGCTCCGGTATCCGGTGGGGAGGTCGGCGCCAAGGCCGCCTCGCTCACCATCATGGTGGGCGGCTCGGATGCCGCATTCGCCAAAGTAAAGCCGTTGTTCGAACTGATGGGCAAGAACATCACGCTCGTGGGAGGCAACGGCGATGGCCAGACCTGCAAGGTCGCGAATCAGATCATTGTTGCCCTGACCATCGAAGCGGTGGGCGAGGCGCTGCTGTTCGCCTCCAAGGCGGGTGCGGACGCCGGCCGAGTGCGGCAGGCGCTGATGGGCGGTTTTGCATCGTCGCGCATCCTCGAAGTACACGGTGATCGGATGGTCAAGCGAACCTTCGACCCAGGTTTCCGCATCGAGCTGCACCAGAAGGATCTCAATCTGGCGCTGAATTCCGCGCGCAAAATCGGTGTGAGCCTGCCCAACACGGCGACCTGCCAGGAACTGTTCAACGCTTGTGTCGCCCATGGCGGCAAGGCCTGGGACCACTCGGGAATGGTCCGCGCGCTGGAGAATATGGCCAACTTCGAAATCGGCCAGAAGCCCTGAGCGGCTGCGACCCAAGGGTCGACCATGAAGGTTGCGCCGCGAGAACTGCTACGCCAAATGTTCGATGCTGCAATCAATGCGGCTCAACCGGCGCACTGCGTTCCACCACACCTGCCTGCCACGCCCCGGGGACGGCGGTTGGTGATCGGCGCGGGCAAGGCGTCGGCGGCAATGGCCAAGGCCGTCGAGGACAACTGGCCGGGTGAACTCTCCGGTCTGGTCGTCACCCGATACGGCTATGGCGTGCCGTGCCACCACATCGAGATCGTCGAGGCAGCGCATCCGGTGCCCGATGCCGCCGGCCTCGCCGCGGCCTGTCGTACTTTGGACATGGTGAAGGGGCTCGGCGCGGACGACCTGGTGTTGTGTCTGATCTCGGGCGGTGGCTCGTCGCTGCTCGCGCTGCCCATCGAAGGTCTCACGCTCGAAGACAAACAGGCGATCAACCGCGCGCTGCTCAAGTCGGGCGCCTCCATCAGCGAAATGAATTGCGTGCGCCGCCACCTGTCGGCGATCAAGGGCGGACGACTCGCCGCCGCCTGCCACCCGGCCAAGGTTGTGACGCTGCTGATTTCCGATGTGCCTGGTGACAATCCGATGGACGTCGCGTCGGGACCCACCGTGGCCGATCCGACCACCTGTGCCGATGCGCTGGCCATCATCAAGCGCTACGGCATCGAAGTGCCGCCCACGGTGATTAAGATTCTCGAGAGTGGCCGGGGTGAGACGGTAAAGCCGGGCGATCCGCGCCTGGCCGGCATTGAGACGCGCTTGATCGCGACGCCCCAAATGGCTCTTGAAGCCGCCGCGACCGTCGCTCATGAAGCCGGCATCCCGGCCGCCATTCTCGGCGACAGTATCGAGGGCGAGGCGCGCGACGTAGGCAAGGTCATGGCGGGCATTGCGCTGCAAGTTGCACGACGCGGTCAGCCGTTCGAGGCTTCGTGCATCTTGCTCTCCGGTGGCGAAACCACGGTGACCGTGCGCGGCAACGGCCGCGGTGGGCGCAATGTCGAGTTCCTGCTTTCGCTCGGCGTCGCGCTGGACGGCCGCCCGGGTATTCACGCGATCGCGGGGGATACCGACGGCGTCGACGGTAGCGAAGATATCGCCGGTGCATACCTCGCCCCCGACAGTCTCGCGCGCGCCTGGGCCAAGGGTATCAAACCCAAGGACAGCCTCGACAGCAATGATGGCCACGGCTTCTTCGAAGCGCTCGGCGACTCCGTCGTAACCGGGCCGACGCTGACCAACGTCAACGACTTTCGGGCCATCCTGATTACCGAAGAAGCGAGGAGGACGACCCTCGGGACCGTTTAGCGCCCTGGTAGCACAATGAAGGACCGATCATCCCGGCAAAAGGTACGAGGCAGGAAAGATCGCTGTCGTTCGCGCCGCGACGGGAGCGCCACGGGTATGTTTGCATGCAGTAGCCGTTTTGCTTAGATCTTCCTGAAGGAGGAGCCATCATGTTTCTGCAGAGATATCTGACTGTGATCATCGCGACCTTGTCGCTGGTTGCCGGGTCGCCCTCGGCCATCGCCGATGAGTTGGAGGACATACTTCAGGCGGGCATCATCAAGATTGCCGTGCCGCAGGACTTTCCGCCGTTTGGCTCAGTCGGCAAAGACGGCCAACTGGAAGGCTACGATGTGGACGTTGCGAGGCTGGTCGCCAAAGAGCTCGGCGTGAAACTCGAGTTGGTTCCGGTGTCGAGCATCAATCGCATTCCCTACCTGCAAACGGGCAAAGTGGATCTGGTGATCTCCAGCTTGGGGGTGACGCCCGACCGCGCCAAGGCGATTGCGTTCTCCAACGCCTATGCGCCGTTTTTCTCCGGCGTATTCGGAGACCCGAAAGTGCAGGTCAAATCGAGCGCCGATCTCGCGGGCAAAACCATCGGTGTGACCCGCGGCACGATCGAGGACTCCGATCTCGCCAAGATCGCGCCCAAGGACGCCAGTGTCCGCCGCTTCGAAGACAACAACGCAACCATCGGCGCGCTGCTTTCAGGTCAGGTGCAGTTGATCGCGACCGGCAGCGTCGTCGCCGCAGCGCTGGCACAGAAGAA
Source organism: Phycisphaerae bacterium (assembly GCA_036505095.1). Classification (GTDB taxonomy): domain Bacteria; phylum Planctomycetota; class Phycisphaerae; order UBA1845; family UBA1845; genus DASXUA01. The sequence goes on along the minus strand of DASXUA010000254.1, from coordinate 1,850 downwards.
CCCCGGCAAAGTCGAGAAAAAGTTCGTGATCAGGGATTCGCCTGCGCATATCGGTGTGCGCAGAGGCGAGCCCGACGTTGTGGCCTGGCTGAATGTGTTCATCTACTACCACAGGAAACCCGGGGGCGAACTCGATGCGCTCGCGCGCAAGTGGTTCGGCGAACCGCTGCCGGTCGATGCCGTGCTGTGACCGCAGCCAGCAGTCGGCAGTCGATTGCTCCGGCGTCCGACGTGTTCTGCGCCCCAGCAGTCCGAAGGTGATGCAAACGAACCGCTCAGTGCGTTCATAAAACGTCCTTTCGTGGAGGAAAAAATGCTCAAGTTCTTCAAGTCGCTATTCGGCCAAGTCGTCATCGCGCTGGTCGTCGGTATCGTGGTCGGCGTGCTCTATCCCCAGTTCGGCGCGAGCCTGAAGCCGCTCGGCGATGCATTCATCAAGCTGATCAAGGTGCTCATCACGCCGATCGTGTTTTGCGTCGTCGTGCTGGGGATCGCGGGTGCGGGCGACCTCAAGAAGGTCGGCCGAGTCGGCCTCAAGGCCGTGATCTACTTCGAAGTGGTCACGACAATCGCGCTGCTGCTGGGCATCGCACTGGCCTATTTTTTCCAGCCTGGCGCCGGAATGAACATCGACCCGAAATCACTGGATGCCGGAGCGTTGAGCTCATACGTGGACCGCGCGTCGCAGGTGAAGAGCCAGGGAACAGTCGAGTTCCTGATGAAACTCATTCCGACGACATTCGTCAATGCGTTCGCGAGCGGCGACGTCCTCCAGGTGCTGCTCGTTTCGGTGGGATTCGGCTGCGCGCTGGCGATGCTCGGAGACTCGGGCAAACCCTTTTTGGCGATCATCGAGCAAGCATCACACGTGTTCTTCAAGATGATGTTCTTCGTCGTCAAACTGGCGCCGCTGGGCGTGCTGGGCGCGATCGCGTTCACGGTGGGGAAGTACGGCGTCGGTTCGCTACAGCAGCTGGGCTACCTCGTGGCCTTGTTCTACGTGACGGTGATCATTTTCGTAGTGGTGATTCTCGGGGCCATTTTGCGCTTGGCCGGGTTCAACATCTTCAAGCTCATCCGGTATCTGCGCGAGGAGCTGATGATTGTGGCCGGTACCGCGTCCTCGGACAGCGTGCTGCCGCAGATCATGCGCAAGCTGGAGCGCATGGGCATCAAGGACTCCACCGTGGGCCTGGTCATTCCCACCGGCTATTCGTTCAACCTCGATGCGTTCTCGATCTACCTCACGCTCGCCGCCGTATTCATCGCGCAGGCGACCAATACGCCGCTGTCGACGGCAGACCTGCTGACGATTCTTGCGGTAGCGCTGATCACGTCCAAGGGCGCGCATGGCGTGCCCGGCTCTGCAATCGTGATCCTTGCAGCCACGCTGACCGCGATACCGGCCATTCCGGCCATCGGGCTCGTGCTGGTGTTGTCGGTGGACTGGTTCATGGGCATCGCACGCGCACTGGGCAACCTGATCGGTAACTGCGTGGCCACCATTGTCGTCGCGGTCTGGGAGAAGGACATCGACAAGACGCAGGCGCGTCGCGTGCTCGACGGCAAAGTCAAGGTCGACCTCGACGAGCACGTGGACGTCGGGCTGGGCGCGGTGCCCGGTAAGGCAGCGGCGTAGGCGGTCACGTAGATATCGACATCCATAACGATTGGACGCCGGTGCGTCCGGATCGGGCGCCAGCCGGCCCTACCCAACGCAAGGAAGGAGCATCCGATGGGCGACGACATACTTCCCTCCGCACTGCGGATCTGGGAGCACTGTGAGGCACTGGCCCGCTGCTCTGAACAAACCGATGGGCTGACGCGCGTGTTCCTGAGCAAGGAACAGC
>DASXUA010000253.1:0-3529 GCA_036505095.1 Phycisphaerae bacterium | reverse complement strand
TGGGACTGCGCCGAATACTTCACTTCCGACCGGAAAGGCGTAGGTAAGCCACGAGAATAGCCCAGCGTTTCAACGCTGGGCTTACATCGGCCGCATGAGCTGAGTCCCGTAGGGACGACTGAACGCACGCCTTGGACGCGGCCGCGTTCGGCCGTCCCTCCGGGACTGAATGACCGCCGGCGCAAACGGAGCCCAGCACTGAAGTACTGGGCTATTCTCAGATCGTCCCTCCCGGACCACACCCGAGGCTGGATCATAAGCACCGCCCAGATCGCCCGGCGATGACGCTCGTCAGGATCAAGGTCGCGCTATTGACACTGCCCCCCGGGGCGCGCAAAAATGGTGCCGAAAACTCCGAATTGAGTCGCAAAATGGAAATTGTACCACGATTTCTAGACCCGCCGGGCAGCCAACTATTGGCGCACCCGGTCCGGCGTCGAGGTCGACCTCGTACTCTATGGCTCCGATGGACTCTGGGCCGTTGAGGTCAAAAACAGCCCCCACATCCATCCGGCCGACCAGCGCGGTCTGCGCACGTTCAAGCAGGACTATCCAGAAGCCGAGTGCCTGCTGCTGTATCGCGGCCGCGACCGTCTCAAGAAAGACGAAGTGCTCTGTATCCCCTGCGACGAGTTCCTTCGACAGTTGCACCCGCGCCATAGCGCACTTTTTGTGCCGTGACTCAGGCAACTTCGCCCGGCGCGCAGCCACTTCAAATGAATAACCGCATCAACGCAGGTCTCGTCAGGGGCATCCGCCGGTGGGACCTGCTGGCGCTGGTGCTGAACAGCATCATTGGTGCGGGCATCTTCGGGCTACCTTCGAAGGTTTTCGCGTTGGCCGGCCCCTACAGCCTGGCGGCGTATGTGGTCTGCGCTGTGCCTGTGGTGCTGATCGTCCTCTGTTTTGCGGAGCTAGGCAGCCGCTTCAACGAGACGGGCGGGCCCTATATCTACACACAGCAGGCATTTGGTTCCTTCATTGGCTTCGAGGTCGGCTGGCTGATGTGGCTGGCGCGGGTGACTGCCTTCGCTTCGCTTTGCAACCTGTTCGTCGGCTATTTGGGGTACTTCTGGCCGGCAGTCACCACCGGGTGGTGGCGTGTGACTGTAATCGGGATGGTCGTGGTTTGTCTGACCGTCGTGAATCTGGTCGGCGTGCGGCGGGCAGCATGGGTGGGCAATGCCTTCACTCTCGGCAAGCTGATCCCGCTGATGTTGTTCGTGGCGACAGGCGTGTTCTTTATCCACCCTGGCAACTATTCCCTCGTGGCACCGCCTGGCTACCACGCCTTTTCCAGTGCGGTCCTGCTGCTGGTGTTTGCGTTCAGCGGGTTCGAGGTAGCCGTCATACCGGCCGGCGAAGTGCGCGATCCACAGCGGCACATGCCGTTTGCGCTGCTGGTCGGAATCGGTATTGTGGCCGTCCTCTATGTGCTCGTTCAATTCGTCTGCATCGGGACGCTGCCGGCGTTGGCCACTTCTGACCGGCCGCTGGCTGATGCGGCCCAGCGCTTTTTCGGCGGCGCAGGTGCTGCGGTCGTCTCGCTGGGCGCACTGATTTCGGTGACCGGCACATTGAACGCCATCATGCTGGCCGCACCGCGCCTGCTATTCGCGCAGGCCGAGCGCGCCCAGCTTCCGCGCTGCCTCGCGCTGACGCACCCGCGCTTTCACACACCGCACCTGGCGATCCTGGTCTCGGCCATCATCATGCTGGTTCTGACGCTGTGGGGCACTTTTATCTCGGCGCTGACGATCAGCACGATTACCAGACTCGTGGCTTATGCCTTGACATGCGCGGCGGTGCCCGTCCTGCGACGCCGGCGAACCGCGCCAGCGGCGGCTTTCCTGATCCCGGCCGGCGCGCTCGTTGCGACTCTCGCCTTGACGCTCTGCATCTGGCTGCTGTCGAACAGCGCCTGGAGCGAAGCGCGCCTGGTGCTCATGGCGGCAGCGCTGGGGCTCATCATCCTCGCGGTGAACCGGGTTTCGAGACCGACTCAGGCCCGCGGCTGAGCGCATGTTGGCAGAAGCACCGCACCCGCTCTTGTTTGACCTTGTGAAGGCGCCTTGACACGAGCGGCCCGGTTGGCAAATTGGAAACAAAGTTTCCGGATTTGGTCCAAAAACGGAACTAGTCCCCGGATAGTTGTCACATCCATCCGGCCGACCTGCGCGGCCTGCGCACGTTCAAGCATGACTATCCGGAAGCCGAGTGCCTGTTGCTGTATCGCGGCCGCGACCGTCGAAGGTGTTCGGGCTGGCCGGTACATACAGCCTCGCAGCCTATCTGATCTGCCCTGTCGCGGCACGGGGTGGAAGCCCGTGCTACATTCTGCCAATCCGCGCCTGCGTTATAATGGGTGCTGTATGCAGGAATCTGTCGAGAAACGCGTCGCGCAGTTGCGCGAAGAGCTTCGCAAGCACGACTATGCCTACTACGTGCTGGCCAAGCCGGTCATTTCCGATCGCGAATATGACCGAATACTCGAGGAGCTGCGCGCGCTGGAGCAGCAGCATCCGGAACTGATCGCGGCCGATTCACCGACCCAGCGCGTGGCCGGTGAGCCGCTGCCGGGCTTCACGCATGTGCAGCACGCGGTGCCGATGCTGTCGATCGACAACACGTATGACGAGGCCCAGGTGCGCGAGTTCGATCGTCGCGTGCGCGAGGGGCTCGGGGGCGAGCCGTATCAGTACATCGCCGATCCCAAGATCGACGGCGTGGCCGTATCGCTCACGTACGAAAAGGGACAACTCGTCCATGGGCTGACGCGCGGAGATGGCTTCACGGGCGACGACATCACCCACAACATCAAGACGATTCCATCAGTCCCGCTACGGCTGTATGGCGAAGATCACCCGGACGTGATCGACGTGCGCGGCGAAGTGTTCTGGCCGACGGTGGAGTTCCAGAAGTTCAACGCCGAGCGCGTCAAGGCGGGACAGGAAGCCTTCGCGAATCCGCGCAACGCCACCGCGGGCACGCTCAAGCAGCTCGATCCGCGGAAAGTTGCCGGGCGGCGATTGATGTTCTATGCGCACGGCGTCGGGCGTGTCGAGCCCCTGCCGTTCGAGACTTTCACCGAGTTGGCCAAAGCGCTATTGCATTGGGGCATTCCGCTGAATCCAGACCAGGTGCTGGTCGAAGGGGCGGAGGGGATGCTCAAGGTGGTCGAGGAATGGCGCGAGCGGCGTTTCGAGTTGCCCTACATGGCCGATGGGCTGGTATTCAAGGTGGATTCGTTCGCGCAGCGCGACGTGCTGGGGCGGACCAGCCGCTATCCGCGCTGGTGCATTGCCTACAAGTACGAGGCCGAACAGGGCGAAAGCAAGGTGCTCAACGTCGATTTCATGATCGGCAAGCTCGGGACGATCACGCCGCGGGCGGTCATGGAGCCGGTGTTGCTGTCGGGCACGACCGTGCGGCACGCGACGCTGCACAACTTCGATCAGGCCGAGCGGCTGGACGTGCGCGTGGGCGACACGGTGGTAGTCGAGAAGGCCGGCGAGATCATTCCACAGGT
>DASXUA010000252.1:0-6603 GCA_036505095.1 Phycisphaerae bacterium | reverse complement strand
GGATCGAGATCGCCTCCGGCGACGTGACCATCGACCTCATGGGCTTTCGCCTGAGCGCGGGCATCGCCGGAACGCTCGACGGCATCACGATGTCCGGCAACTTCAACAACATCACGATCCGCAATGGGACGGTGACGGGTTTCGGCGGCAACGGGGTCAAGCTCTTCGCCAGCACGGCCACCGGTGGGCTGATCGAGGGCGTCCATACGTCGGCGAACGGCCTGGCCGGCATCATGTCGGGTCTGTCCATGATCGTTCGTGACTGCTCCGCCGTGGGCAATCTCGGCCCCGGATTCAACCTGCTCTCCGACAGCTTGGCCATCCACTGCTCGGCCAACGGCAACGGCAGCACCGGCTTCGTGTCGGGCGCTCCGGGGGCTTCGGTCATCGAATGCGCGGCCAGATCGAACGCCGGTGACGGTATCGAAGTTGGGACCGGAGGCGTGGCCGAGCGCTGCCTCTCTATGCAGAACACCGGGGACGGCATCCAGTGCACGTTCAACTGCATCGTCCGCGACAACTCGTGCTGGAGCAACGGGCTCTCGGCCGGCGATGGCGCGGGCATCCACGCCCTCTTCTCCGACAACCGCATCGAGGGCAACAACTGCACCAGCGCCGACCGCGGCATCGACGTGGACGCCGCCGGCAACATCATCATCAAGAACACCTGCGCGGGCAACACCATCGACTGGGTCATCGTCGCCAACAACGTCTTTGGGCCGATCATCGACCGCCGCGCCCCGGCCAGCGCCGCCGTGTCCGGCTTTAGCGCTGCGAGCAGCCTGGGCTCGACCGACGCCAACGCCAACTTCTCGTATTAGCCCTAGGGAGGAACCGTCATGCTGCGACAGGTTTTCTTCAAGCTCGTGGTTCTCACCGCCGTCCCGGCGGTCCCGATGTACATCGGGATGGGGACCGCTTTCGCCCAGTCCAATATCGACCCGGCCCACAAGTTCGCCTGGGGCGAGAATGTCGGCTGGACTAACTGGCGCGACGCCAACGGCGGGGCGCAGGGCGTCGCGGTCGACGGCTCGTTCATGGGCGGCTTCATCTGGGGCGAAAACGTGGGATGGATCAATGTCGGCGACGGGACGCCCGGCACTCTCTGCGGCGGCCTTCCGTGCTACGCCAATGGGACCGGTGTCGACTTCGGTGTGAACGTCGATTTCGACGGCAGCTTGCACGGATTCGCCTGGGGCGAGAACATCGGCTGGATCAACTTCGACGGCGGCGCGCTGGCCAGCCCGCCCAACCCGGCCCGCTTCGATGCCGCTGCGGGGCGCCTGCGCGGCTACGCCTGGGGTGAGAACGTCGGCTGGATCAACCTCGACGACGCCGTGCATTTCGTGGGCGTCATCGCGGCGGTCAACATTGCGTCTGCAAATCCGCCCACAGCCGCCGCGAATCCTTATGCGCCCGGCCAGCCGTTCCGCGACGTGCTCGACACGGGCACGAGCAGCGCGCTCACCGCCGGCATCGGCGGCGCCGGCACCGCGCCCCAAGGAGCGATCAGTTACGCGCCGATTAACGTGACGTTCAGCGCTGCGCCTTCGCCGGCGCCCGCCGTCGCGAATGTGACGATTGCATGCACGGGCGGGAGTTGCCCGACGGTCACGGCCGTCAGCGGCAGCGGCGCGGGGCCGTACAGCATCTCGTTGAGCGGGGCCATTCCGCCGCGCCAGTGTACGACGCTCACCTTTGCGGGCACCGCGCCCGGCCAGAAGCTGCAATATCAATCGCTGCCCGGCGACGTGAATCTGGACGGCACATCCAACACGGTGGACCTGCTGGCGCTCGTGACGGCGCTGAACAACGGCACGGCCAACCTGGCTGGTAATCTGGCGCGCTACAACGTTGATCGCATGGGCGGCGTAAACACGCAGGACCTGTTGCGGCTCGTGCAGCTTCTGAACGGCACGAATGCCACGCAGTCCTTCAACGGCGCCACCATCGCGGCCTGCCCGTAGCCGCGCTGGCATCCAGAGCGAGCAGGCGAGACGCCTGCGCTGGCGCTTCAGCGCGCCCGCGCCGGCAGACGTTCGCGCAGCGGGCGGGTGTCCCAGACGCGCACCGTCTGGTCGCCGGAGGCGGAGACCATCGTCCGGCCGTCCGGGCTGATCGCCAGCGATTTCACGTACGAGCGGTGCTCGTGAAACTCGGCCACTTCCTCGAAGCTATCCGCGTCCCAGAGCCGGATCGACCCGTTCTTGGCGCCCGTCACAATCCGACCGTGATCGGATGACGCACCGGATGTCGCAGCACGGTCGGAAACGCACGCGATGACGTAGATGCTGTCAGAATTTCCTTGCAACGCAGCCTGATAGGCGCCCGTGCGCGCGTCGCGCACACCAACGGTGCTGGCATCGTCGAGCGTCAGCAGCCAGCGACCGTCGGCGCTAAAGACCGGCGCGGCCGGTCCCATCGCACCGAAGCTGTAGCGCTCCGCGCCCGTGTTCAGGCCATAGACGTGCACGATGCCCGGATCGAACTCTCCCCCGTCCTTCCAGGCGAAAAGCCCCTCCCGTGAATTGATGGAGGCTGATGCCAAGTCGCGCAGCGCCTCGAACGCGGCGGGTTCGAGTTGGTCTTGTTCATAAGACCACGCGAGCGGCCGACGCACCGCCGGATCGAACAGCAGCAGGCGCGTGCCCTGCGCATCAAACGCGATGATCCTCTGCGCCCCATTGCGCTGCGCAACCGACGCACCCGTCGTCGCATCGAGAACCACGAGCGCTCCTCCCGCGCATCGACAAGCAACTCGCTTTCCTTCGTCGCTCACATGTACGTCGTATACTTCGCTGGGTCCGGGGCGAAACGCGCCCCGCGCACGTCGCGCGCGCACGTCCCACAGTCGGACCGTCCCGTCCCAGCCGCCGGACGCCAGCAGGGCGCCATCAGCGCTGAAGCACACGGAGTAGGCATAGCTCTCGTGCGCGTACAAAACGGGGTTACACAGCGCCGTGGGAACATCCCAGACGCGCAAGACGCCCTCGTCGGTCGAGACGAGGCGCTGATCGTCATCGGTGAAGACCAGCTCCGTCACCGGACTGAGATGGCCGCGCAATACCGCCAGAGGCGAAAGTGTTCCGGCATCCCACAAACGCACCGTCAGGTCCGCGCTGCCCGAGGCGAGCAGGCGGCCGTCGTGACTGAAGGCCAGGCAGTTGATCCAACCGGAGTGTCCACGGCCGACCGCCACCGGCTCGCCGGTATGCCCGTCCCACAGTCGGACGGTCGTGTCCATCGAAGCGCTGGCGAGGCGGCTCGCCGACGGGGCGACTGTTGCGCCTGAGCCGGTCGTCGGAGCGAAGACCAGCGCACGCACGTAGCCTTTATGGCCTTCGAGCGGAATCTCCCGTCCCGTCCGGCGGTCCCAAAGATACGGCGTACGCTGCCGATCGAACGCGACGGCCACAAAGTCGTCCGGACCGACGGCTACCGTGAGGCCTGTGCCGTCCGTGCTATACTCTCGTTGTACGACTTCTTCATGGGCGTCCACGGGCACAAGCCACCATGATGAGCCGGTGTGGAGCACGACCCAATGCGGACTCGAAGTCGAACGGACCGAGCTCTTTTCCAGATCCGGCGCGATATCACTCAGGGCGCGAACGCTGCGGCGGTAAGTTAACATGTCCATGACCATTAGTTCATGCCGCTCAGTCAACCAGAATACGGGAACCGCAGGCACAAATGGGGCCACGGGGGCGGCGTCCGGCACGTCTAGGTCGGCAAGCCGTGCGCCGCTGTCGATCTCCCAACGCGCAAAACGCCCAGGCACGAACGGAAACGGACGCGCGATGACCTGCCCGCCCTCCATAAAATAGAGACCTCGTGACCAGGGCACCCGGGAGTCGGTGGCGATCAGACTCTCGTCGAGTTGACTGCTGAGGTGATCCCACTCCCAGCCACGCAGAGCGCTGGGTGTCGCCTCCAGGCGCTGGCGCGCTTCGGGCACGTCGTTCTCGCGCAGGGCCGCGGTCGCGGCGGCGATGCCGGCGCGATAGGCGCGCCGCTGGGCTTCCACTTCGCGGGCGCGCGCCAGGCGCGCATTGTTTTCGGCCCGAATCGCCAGAGCCGTGGCCACGACAGCGCCCACCGTGGTCACCAGCAGCACGCCGGCCACACCCGCTACCAAGGCCTTGTTGCGCTTGGCGAACTTGCGGACCTGATAAAACGTGGTCGCCGGCCGCGCGAGAATCGGCTGGTCGCGCAGATAACGCCGAATGTCTGATGCCAGATCGGCGGCCGATGCATAGCGCCGCGTCTTCTCCTTTTCCAGCGCCTTGCCAACGATCGTATCAATGTCGCCACGAAAGAGCGGATTGATCGAGCTCAAGCGCGACGGATCCTGCTCGCGGATGAGCCGCGCCGCCTCGGGAATCGGACGGTTGCGCACATCGATGGGCAGCCGTCCGGCCAGCAGCTCGTACAGAATAACGCCCAGCGCGTAGACATCGGAATGCGAATCGACCTCCTGCGGATGACCGCTGACCTGCTCGGGGCTCATGTAGGGCACCGTTCCGATGAGCTGCCCGACGTCCGTATGCATGCTGACGGTCTGGAAGTCTGCGCCGGCCATGCGTGCCACGCCGAAGTCGAGAACCTTCGGTTGAGGGATCAAGGGGTCAAGGGACCGAGGGATCGAGGACCCGGGCGGCGTCTCTGCCCTCTTGATCCCTTGATCCCTTGATCCCTCGCTCCCTTCCATGGGAACCAGGATGTTGGCCGGCTTCAGGTCGCGATGCACGATGCCGCGGCTATGGGCGTGATGCACGGCGTCGCAGACGCGTGCCAGCAATTCGAGCTTGGCGCGCGTACCCAGACTGTTCGACTCGGCGTAGTTGGTGATGGGTACACCCTCGACCAGTTCCATCGCGAAATACGGCTGCGGGCCATAATCGGTTTGCACGGTGCCCGCTTCGTAAATCTGTGCGATGCCGGGATGCCGAAGCTGACCGAGAATTTCGGCTTCATGCTCGAAGCGCCGCAGCAGACTCGCCGAGCCGAATCCCGGCCGGATCACCTTGAGCGCCACCGTGCGGCGCGGATGGTCCTGCTCGGCCTCGTAGACCACTCCCATACCGCCGCTGCCGATGACGCGGAGAATTCGGTAGTGCCCCAAACGCTCCGGCGCGCCCGCCATGGCGGCGGCGGAAATCGCTGCTGGTGGCACGTAGGGCGACTGCGCGAGAAAAGTTTCGTCGCCGTGGTCCAGGTACGCCAACAGTGCCTCGACTTCCGCGCGCAACGCCGCATCGTCTGCGCAATGTGCATCCAGAAACGTTCGACGCTGTTCCGGCGGCAGATCGGCTGCCTGCTGAAAGAGCTCCTCGGCTTTCGCGCGAAGGTCAGTGGACATTTTCGTCGGTTCGGGTTTGAGCCAGCGGTGACTACCTACGATTCACCCGCGAGTTGCTTGCGAAGCCAGACCTTGATGTAACGCCACTCGCGCTCGATCGTCCGCTCCGTGACGCCCAGCACAGCGGCGGTTTCGGCCGCCGTCAGTCCCGCGAAGTAGCGCAGCGTGACGATCTGCCCCTTACGTGGGTCTTCCGCCTCGAGGCGCTGCACGGCCTCGTTGACAGCCAGCACGTCCTCCTTGGGTTCGGCGATCGCGACGTCCTGTTCATGAACGGGCACGCGCTGCCGGTCGCCGCCGCGCTTCAAGGACGCTTTCCGGCGCGCCTGTTCGACCAGAATATCGCGCATGGCCTGTGCGGCCGCTCCGAAGAAATGGTGGCGCCCATTCCACCCGGGATCTCCTGAACCTACCAGCCGCAGATAGGCTTCGTGAATCAGGGCGGTCGGTTGCAACGTATTGCCCGGCGGTGTCTTGCGCATGCGGTCCTGCGCGAGGCGGTGCAGCTCGTCGTAAATGAGCGGCAGCAGCCGTGCGGCCGCGGCCGAGTCGCCCCCCGCGGCGGCCTGTAAGACCTGCGTCACGTCGCTTGAATCCGCGGGCGCCATTACCCCTCCTGTCGGGTCACCTGCATAGATTTCGGACTGACCTCTAGGTAGTCCAACGTAAGTTTCTCCGAACATGGTGTCCAGCCGAGCCCCGGAGGGGCGCCAGAATAAAGCCCACGGCGCAAGCCGTGGGAAATGGTTCCGCGCGCAACCCGAGCCCCGGAGGGGCGTAAGCGGCGGTCCGTCAACTTCGGGCGTAAGCGTCTTCCGCCCCTGCCGGGGCTCCTTCAAACACGCGACATTCACCCACGGCTCACGCCGTGGGCTTGAGTCTTTCGCCGCTCCGCGGCTACGGCCTTCGCCAGCAGAAATCCATGTCGGGCGCGCTCATCCGATTTCGGACTGGTGTGTGGCACTCAAACGGGTCCGGCGTTCGGCCCCGTGCATCCTGGGCCGCGAGACTGGTCGGATGCGGCCCGCAGTCTTTGCCTCGCAACGAGGCGACATCATAGGAGAAAGCCATGCGTACGCGAATTTCAGTTCTTGGAACAGTGGCGATCCTCGGCACGGTCGCCCCATTGCTGGCTCAGACGCCGCTGGGGACCAGCTTCACGTATCAAGGGCAATTGAAGCTCTCCGGCAGCCCGCTTAGCGGAACGGCCGACTTCCAGTTCAGCCTCTGGAACGCCGTCACGG
>DASXUA010000251.1:0-20595 GCA_036505095.1 Phycisphaerae bacterium | reverse complement strand
CGATCGCGCGACACGGTTCGAGTCTATTTCATGAGCAGCGCTCCGGCCGCCATCGGGCTTTTGGCGATGGCGCTGGTGGCGTACGTCGTGCTGTATCAGACGGGATACATCGCGCTGCGCGCGCTGCCGAGAATCGAGCGGCTGGCGCTGGATCGCGAAGGCGTGCCGCTGATCCTGGGTATGCTGTATCTGGCAGGCGGGGCTTTGCTGCTGACTTGGCCGATCTGTGTGACCGTGTCGCCGACTTCCATTCGTTATCGCGGCATCCTGCGGCGCCTGGAGATTCCCTGGTCCCAGATCGTCCGCGTGCGCATCCCAGCTACTATGGGCGACATCGAAATCTGGACGGCCGACCGCCGCCTGCGCATCAATGGCTTCGTCAAGGCGCAATTCGAGTTACAAGAGACCATTGTCATGCGCGCCCAGCAGTGGTCGCCCAAGGTCAGCATCGATGGTGCCTGCGGTTGACGCCCGCGGTTCAGAACCGCGACCGTGAGGGAGCGCGACGAACGCCGCCCACGTCATCTGCGCCACACGCCGCGCGCTGCCGCTCGCGGTTCGGATTACTCCATGGCGATGGCGCGCACGATGTCGAAGCGGCGCACCGCGCGGATGGGCAGAAGACTGGCTGCGAGCGCGATGACCAATGCCGCGACGGCCACCAGTCCGACTGAAGACCACGGCATGACGAAGGGAAAACGATAACCGGATTCGCGCGCGATGAAGACCGGCGCCAGCCCGGCCGCCACCGCCACGCCCATCAGCACGCCCAGCACGGCTCCCGCCGCGCCGAGCAGGAGCGCCTCGCTGACGAGCACGCGCTGAATTTGCCCGCGCGTGGCGCCGACGGCGCGGATCAGGCCGATTTGCCGCGATTGGCCCATAACCGAAATCAACAGCGTATTGGCCACGCCGACGGCGCCGATCACCAGCGCCAGCCCAATCTGCGCATCGGCCAGGCGAAACCAGTCGCGCAGCAGCGCGCTGCCATAAGCTTTGATATCCGCGAGCTTGTGCACCCACAGCAGCATTCGGCCGCGCAGGCGGCGCGTCAGATCGGATTGCAGCGCATCGATTTGGCTCGGATCGCGCGCCTGCACGTCCAGGTAGGTGATCGACCGGTCGTGCCAGCCGGTCTTATAGACCTCGCGATCCATTCCGATGACCCCCAGCGGCCAGGAATAGTCCTCGGTGATGCGCGCCACAATGAACTCGCGCGTTCCGCCCGGAGCCGCCAGCCGGACGGAGTCGCCCTCACGAACACCGTAGAGACGCGCAAAGTTGCGCGACACCAGGATAGCGCCGCCTTTCAACTCGCTGACGAGCGCGCGGGCATCGTCGGATGAAATCCGCTGCCGGCGCGCCAGCATGCCCCAGAATGGCTCGGCGTCGATCGCCAGCAGCATGACCGTCCGGCCCGCGTAAGGCTGAAACACGACGCGGGCACCGCTGGCGTCGGCCACGCGCGGGTCGGCGGTGACTTCGGCAATGAGGTCCTCCGGGAATGCCGTTCCGCTATAGGCCGTCGTCGTGAGCGGGTTGGACTGCACGCTTAAGTCGAACGCGAAGACGTCGTCCATCCAGCGCGTGGCGGCTTGCTCAAAGGCACGCAGCATCCCGCTCACCGCCACGACAATAGAGAGACTGCCGGCCAGCGTCACGACGGTCAGCGACGTTCGCGCCGGATACTTGGCCACGTTGTCGAAGGCCAGGTACGTTTCGATCTGCAGCCATCTGCGGGCCAGGGTTCTCAGCGGAATGGTCAGCCACAACATCAATTGCGGCAGGGCCAGCCCCAGGGATAGAACGATCAGGGCAAACCCGACGATGGTCAGCAACCGCGGAGTGGCCGGGTGCAGCGCCAGTGCGAGCGAAACCGCACCGAGCGGTACGGCGGCGATCAGCCAACGCCACAGGCGCGAGGTCTGGAGGGTCAATAGCGCGGCGCCCGATCGGCTGCCCGCGGCGGCGGGCGGGACTCGCGCGGCCGCACGTGCGGCCGTCAGAGTCCCGGCCAGCGCGGTGACCAGCCCCAAAGCGGGACCGACCGTCCAGGCGTCGGGCGGCACCCACATGCGGGTAATATCCACTGTCTGGACCATGACATTCATGTTGGCCGCCGCCTGTCGAAGCATCTGCCGGGCGGCCAATAGCGCCAGCCCCATCCCCAGCACCGATGCCGGAACGCAAATCACGCAAGCTTCGACCAGGAAGAGTGACCATACGTCCTTGCGCCGCGCTCCGAGCGCGCGTAAGGTGGCCAACTCGCCGGCGCGCTCGGTCACAGACAGCGACACTGAGTTGTAGACGATGAACAATCCGATGGTGAGCGCCACCAGCGTAACCGCCAGCGAAATGGTGCGCATCTGCGCCAGGAAGTAATCGAGGATGGGGCTGCTGCGCGGCGCCGGCTCCAAAACGTATCCGGCCGGCAAACGAGCGCGCAGCGCGTCGCCGGCCGTGGGCGTGTCCAACACGATGTCGACGCGATCGAAGCGCTCGGGCGTGGCGAACAGCTCCTGCGCCGCGCTGATGGACATCACGGCCACGCGCCCACCCATGGCCGCCGCGGGGCCTTCGTCGCGCAGTAGGCCCGCGACCGTATAGCGGAATTCACCCCCGTCGGCCGAAAGCAGCAGCGGATCGCCAAGGTTAATCCCATGACGTGCCGCCAGGGCCTGCGGAATGACTACCGTGCGCCGATCCAGCCACATTCGCGTCCAATCGAATTCGCCGATGGCGCGATAGGATCGGACGCGCGCGTCGCGCGCGTAATCGATGCCCAGCACCGTCAGCGTAATTCCGAACTGCGCAGCGTTCGCGGCGCGCTGGATGACCGGCGCGGCGCGCACGCCCGGCGTTTGCTCGGCGACTTCCAAAGCTTCCGGCTCGGTGCCGATACCGTGGGTGATGATGAGCTGGACCGCTCCGAGAAGCGCCTGGGTGCTTTGCTCAAACGCACGCACCGTGCTGTAGTCGGTGATGCGGATGGCCGCGAAGAGCGCCACGGCCAGCGCAACCGACAGCAGCGCCAGCGCAGCCCGGCCTTTGCGGCGCCGCAAATACGGCCACGACACGTGCGGAAAAAGCGTCACTCCGGCGATCATGAACTCCTGTCCGATTCGACCTGCCCGTCACGGAGGCGGATGACGCGTTGGGCGTGAGCTGCGACCGCGGCATCATGGGTGACGATCACGACCGTCCGCCCGTTGTGCTGCGCCAACTCGCCAAACAGGCGGATGATCTCCTGCCCGGTGCCCGAGTCGAGGTTACCCGTGGGTTCATCGGCCAGAATCATCTCTGGCTCGGCGACCAGCGCCCGCGCGATCGCGGCCCGCTGCATTTCTCCGCCCGAAAGCTCATCGGGCAATGCCGAATGCCGCGCGCCCAGCCCGACTCGTTCGAGCAGCGCACTCACTTGTGACCGGCTGCTCCGCAAGCGGTGACCCGCAAGCAGCATGGGCAGCGCCACATTCTGCTCGAGCGTGAGCGTCGGAAGCAGATTGAAGAACTGGAAGACGAAGCCGATCTCCATGCGGCGCGCCATCGCGCGCTCGTCGTCAGACATCTCAGTGGTCGAACGGCCGTTGATGCGCACCTGGCCAGCCGTGGGCAGATCGAGCGCACCGGCCAGGTGCAACAGCGTGCTCTTGCCCGAGCCGCTCGGGCCCATGACGGCCACGTATTCGCCCGGCGCTATCCGCAGCGACACTCCGGCCAGCGCGACCGTCCGTTTCCGGCCGGTCTCATACACCTTCTCGACGGCGTCGAGTTCGATCACGCCGCTAGCGTCCGGGCAGGGCAGCGTCAGGTCAAGGCGCTCCGCGACTTCGCGCGGGCCGCGGATGCGGTTAGACTCACGCCGGAGGTATTGCATGACCGAATCGCGGCCGTACCCACGTCAGTTTGTGCGCGAGGCCGACCCCCTCTCCGATTGGAGCCAGATCGAGCCCTATTTCGATCTCCTGCGCGATCGGGACATCAGCACGGTGGAGGAACTGGAGCGCTGGCTGCTCGACTGCAGCGAGCTGATGGCCTGCATCGACGAAGTCGGAACCGATCGCGAAGTGAAATACACCTGCCAGACGGACGATCCAGAGCGCAAGCGGGCACACCTGGACTACGTCGAGAACATCGCGCCGCGCTGCAAGCCGCGCTGGAACGAGCTGAATCTTAAGTACGTGCGTTCTCCGGCGGCCGCAGGGCTGCCGCGCCCGCGGTATTTCGTCTTCGATCGCAGCGTGCATAACACGGTCGAGCTGTACCGTGAGGAAAACGTGCCGCTGCAGGTCGAAGAGGCCAAGCTGCAACAGCAATTCCAGGAAATCAGCGGGGCCATGACCGTGCAGTTCGACGGGCGCGAGCAGACGCTGCAGCAACTGGCGGTATACAGCGAGCGGACCGACCGCGCGACCCGCCGGGCGGCGTGGGAGGCCGGTACGCAGCGGCGCTTGCAGGATTGCCATGCGCTGGAAGACATCTTCGACCGGCTGTTCAAGCTGCGGCACCAGATGGCCGCCAATGCCGGCCTGCGGGATTTCCGCGACTACATGTTCAAAGCGAAGGAGCGCTTCGACTATACGCCTCAGGGTTGCGTGGCGTTTCACGACGCGATTGAAAGCGCGGTCGTGCCAGTGATGCGCGCCATGCTGGCGCGGCGCAAGCGCCTCTTGAAAGTTGATCCGCTGCGGCCTTGGGATCTGTCGGTGGATGTGAAAGGCCGCCCGCCGCTCAAACCGTTCGACACGTCGGCGGAATTGTGCGACCGCTGCGCGCGGATTTTTCACCGCGTTCATCCGATGCTCGTCGCGCAGTTCGACGAGATGCGCCGCAACGGCTACCTCGATCTGGACAGCCGCAAGGGCAAGGCCCCCGGCGGCTATCAGGCGCCGTACTATGAATCGCGCCACCCGTTTATCTTCATGAACGCGGTGGGCCTGCAGCGCGACGTGCGCACGCTGATCCACGAGGGCGGGCACGCCTTCCACAGTTACGCCTGCCGCGACGAGCCGCTGATTCATTATCGCAGCGCCCCCATCGAGTTTGCCGAGGTGGCCTCGATGGGCATGGAGATGCTGGCGTACGATTGCCTCGATGAGTTCTATACTGGCGAGGAGCTGCAGCGCGCCAAGCAGATGCAGCTCGAAGGCATCATCGCCTTCTTCCCCTGGATGGCGATCATCGACGCGTTTCAGCACTGGATGTACTCGCATCCGGATCATTCGCGGGCAGCGCGGCGCGACGAGTGGCTCCGCCTGCACGAGCGCTTCGGCGGCACGGAGGAATACGGCGGCTACGAGGAAGCCCTGGCCTACGGCTGGCAGCGGCAACTGCATCTGTTCAGCGTGCCCTTCTACTATGTCGAGTACGGCATCGCACAACTCGGCGCGCTGCAGGTGTGGCGGAACGCGCGGCAGAATCGGCCGAAGGCCATCGAAGCTTATCGAGCGGCGCTGGGGCTAGGCGGCAGCCGTCCGTTGCCGGATCTGTTTACGGCCGCCGGCGCGAAGTTCGATTTCAGCCTCGACACGCTGGGGCCACTGATGCAGATGGTGCAGCGCGAGTTGGACGAGCTCGGAGATTAGGGGACGGCGCGCCTCGGGAGGGCGAGGCTCCCGCCGAGCCGGCTCGCCAGGAGGCTCGCCCTCCCATTTGTCATGGATTTGCTCTGCCGAACTGAAGATCGCATTCTCGTCCTGACGCTCAATCGTCCGGACAAACGCAATGCGTTGACGCTGGCGCTGATTGCCGAATTGCATCAGCGAATTCAGGCGGCTTTGAGCGATACGAATGTCGGCGGCATCGTGATCACGGGTGCGCCGCCGGCTTTCAGCGCGGGGCTGGACCTCAATGAAGTCGCGGCCAGCCGCAGCGATCCGGCCAAAGCCCGCGCGACGGCCGACGCGCTCTACGATCTGCTCAACGGAATCTACTCATCGAGCAAACCGATCGTCGCGGCCGTGAATGGTTTCGCGGTGGCCGGTGGCGCAGGGCTGATGTCCGCCTGCGACCTGGTCGTGGCGGCCAAGTCGGCCCAAATCGGGTATCCGGAGATCAAGCGCGGTCTGGTCGCGGCGATTGTGATGAGTTTCCTGGCCCGGCAAGTCGGCGAACGGCGCGCGAAGTACCTGCTGCTGACGGGCGACCTGCTGGACGGCGCAGCCGCGCGTGAGGCCGGGCTGGTCAATGAAGTCGTCGAGCCTGACCGGGTGGTACCGCGGGCGATCGAACTAGCCGTACGGGTCGCCGCGTATGCGCCCCAGGCCTATTCCGATACGAAACACATGCTGCGCCAGATTCAAGGCCTCGACCCGGCCGAAGCCATGGACCGCGCCCGCGCCATCCACACCCAAATGCGCACCAGCAGTCAGGCGGATGCAGGGATCAGTTCCTTTCTCGGCAAGCAGCGACCGCCGGGCGATTGAGCTTCAACTCGGTGCCTGAGCGGGATGTACGATTTCGACCGAGCACGGCGCGCGCAGCGCCACGGCGGTCGAGACGCTGCCCAGGACGAAGCGCTCGATGCGGGTCATGCCGCGCGCTCCCAGAAAGATGCAGTCGGCATTCCAACGCTTGGCTTCGTTCGGCAGAATCGTTTTCGGATCGCCCGGAGCGACCAGGGTCGCGACGTCCAGACCCGCGGCTTTCAACTGCTGCGCGGCCTGGTCAGCGGCGCGGCGCGACCAGGTTTCCGCCTGCAGCGCATGCGCGCCGGTGGCGCCGCGCGCCGCGCCGGCACGGCGCGAATCCACAACGACGACGACGCGCGCCGCGCTGCCCATCGGCCACTGGCGCGCCGTCGCCACCTGAATGGCCGCGTCACTGCCGGCCGAACCGTCCACGCCGAAAACGATTCGCACCGGCCTGTCGGGGCGGCGTTCACGGCCGCGCGCGATGCGCACATCGCGACGCAGCTCGGTCACGACTTTCAGTGAAACGCTTCCCAGCAGCAAACGGCGGAGCGGCGATTGCCCGCGTGAGCCCACGACGGTGAGATCGGCGCCCCAGTCCTCGGCCTTCTGGATGATGGCCCAGGCGGGAGCATCGGCGACCGCCTCGGTCGCAATGCGCCATCCGGGAAAGTCGAGCGCCAGCCGCGCTTGGGCGCGCTGGGCCAAAGCGAGCGCATCGTCCACCGCTTGCTTGACCGCGGCGCGCAACTCGATCGCAGCAGCCGGAGACGGCGGCGTGGGCGCCAGCGTCGGCGATTCGGGCGGCATCCAGAAATCGGCCGCCGCAAGTACCACTGCTTCGACGTCGCGCGGCAGCCCCGCGCGCCGCAGGTCATACAGCGCTACGTCGGAGCCGCGGGTGCCGTCGTACGCGATAAGAACTTTCACGTTGATCTGCTCCGCCGGGTTGCGCGCATCATAATGCCGCCGCGCACGCTTGCAAATACCAGGCGGATCCCGCGCGCGGCGCTGCCCGCTGGGCCCAACCGATACTACAATGTGGATGAGCGTTCCCCGTGTGCGCGCAGGGCGCCCGCATGAAAGCCATGCTGCTCGAAAAATCGGCCGCGATCGAGACCGCCCCGTTGCGGCTCGTGGATGTTCCGCCGCCCAGCCCCGCTGACGGCGAGGTCCGCGTGCGCGTACGCTGCTGCGCGATCTGCCGCACCGACCTGCACGTCATCGAGGCCGAGCTACCGCCGCACCGGATGCCGATTATTCCCGGCCATCAGGTGGTCGGGATCGTCGATCAGCTCGGACCGGGCTGCCGGCGGCTGCGGATCGGCCAGCGCGTCGGCATCGCCTGGCTGCGGCACACCTGTGGCGTTTGCAGGTTCTGCCGATCTGATCGCGAGAACCTGTGCGAGTCGCCGCGCTTCACCGGCTACGACGCCGACGGCGGATACGCCGAGTGTGCCGTCGTGCCCGAAGCATTCGCGTATGAAATTCCCGAAGTGTTCGGCGACGTGCAGGCCGCCCCGCTCCTGTGCGCCGGCATCATCGGCTATCGCGCGCTGCAGCGCAGCCAGGTGCCGCCCGGCGGAACGTTGGCGCTCTACGGCTTCGGCTCATCGGCCCACGTCGTGCTCCAGATCGCGCAGCAGCGCGGCTGCCGCGTGTACGTCGTGACGCGCGGCGCATCCCATCGCGAGCTGGCGCGCCGCCTGGGGGCGGCATGGGTCGGCGCCACCGCGGCCGAGTTGCCGGTGAAAGTGGAGAGCGCCATCATGTTTGCCCCCGCCGGCGAGTTGGTCCCGCCCGCACTGGCCGCCCTCGATAAAGGCGGCACACTCGCACTGGCCGGCATCTACATGTCCGACGTCCCCACGCTGAATTACGCGCAGCACCTGTTCTACGAGCGCAATGTCCACTCGGTCACGGCCAACACGCGTCGGGACGGCCGCGACCTGCTCGCCGAGTCCGCACAAATCCCCATTCGCCCCCACACCACCACGTATCCACTGGCTGAAGCCAATCGCGCGCTCCTGGATCTTAAGCAGGATCGTCTCCAAGGCACCGGCGTTTTGCTCATGTAGCCACGCGGGGCCGGGGGCGACGGCCGGAACAGGCCTCGCAGGACCGACGCCTACGAGGTTCCGTGCCTCCTCGAAGCGGCCGCCGGCGAATGATGCAAAACGCTATTGTCAAACACGCGCCTGTGCTGCTAAGAAAGGAGACGGCGCGGCAGGATGCCGTGTCCACAAGGAGTCGCAATCGGCTATGGCTCGTTCACGTTCCGATTCGGCGCTGGGGCTGCTGGCGGCGGTTACGGTGGTGCTGGTGGTCGCTGTGGCGGTGATTGTTTTTCGCGTGCTGCGCGAGGAGCGCGCCGCGGTCCGCACGCCCACCACGCCGGTGGGCACCAATCCGCAGGAAGCCGAAGACCGAGCGCGCGCCACGGAGCGGGTGACGCTGGCGGTCGGCGCCAACGGTCCGATTCCGAATTACCTGCAACTCTTCCGGCACCGCGCCGGACGATATCCAAATTCGCTCGATGAGCTGCTGACCCGCCCGGCCGATCTGGAGGCGGGCCAGACCTGGAACGGCCCCCATGTCGGCAGCGAGGACATTCTGCGCGACCCGTGGGGGCAGCGCTATCACTACCGCGCGCCCGGCATTCACAACACCGGCTCTTACGACTTGTGGAGCAGCGGCCCAGACGGGGTCGAGGACACCGCCGACGATATCGGGAATTGGTGAGCGCTGCTCAGCGTTCGACGCGGCGGGTGATGCGCTCGATGAGCCAGTTCTCCATAGCTTCGTCGCGGCCGGCGTCGATCCAGTATTCGTCCTGCGGGCGGATGCGGATTTCGCCCTGGACGCCGGGCAAGTCGGAGCCGAAGGCGCGCAGCACCGAGGCCGTGTTGTTGAATTGCCGCTCGGGACTGGCCAGATGCTCCTTGTGCACGGTGACGGTCATGGTCAAGGTCGGCGCGGCGGGAGCCTCGGCCTCCGGGGGAGGCGCTTCGCCCTCGCTCACTTCGCGCTGCCGGGCTGGGTTGATGGAAACTTCGACCCAGCGGCGCACGGTCCGCAAGCTGGCTTCGGCGAAATCGTAAGGCGTGTCGACGTCCTTGCGCCAGAATTCGAAGAAGTGCTGCGACGTTTCCGGAAAAGTAGCGATGACGCCGGCGCGCCGGTCGAGCCGGTCGAGGCTGAAGCCATCGCGCCGCAGGACTTCCTGAGCGGCAAGCCACGCGCGCTCAAAGCCGGCGTCGCCCGCTTCGCTGAAAGTCTGAATGGTTTCTGTCTCGGGCTGAAGCGGCGCATGACAGCCGGAAAGCACCAGCGCTAACGCCAGAATCCACAGACCGCGCCCCATGCCGAGATGATGCTCGCTGATCGAATGGACGTCAAGCACGGGCTGCCCGTCCGGCACACAAGATCGCCAAGCACATGACCACACGCGTTGCCCTAGCACCGCCCATCCGCAGGGTTCAGGCCGGCGCGCAGTAGATCGTCGGCGCTGGTGCGGACAGCCTCCTGAAGTTGTTGCAAGTCGGCGTAGACATGCGCAGCGCCGGCGCGCGTCAGCCGCTGGGCCACGCACGGACCGGCGGCCACGCCGATGGTGATCGCGTCGGCCGAGCGCGCCGCGCGGATCAGCTCCTCGCTCGCGGCCACCAGCAGCCCGCGACGATCGCCTTCCATCAACTCGCGCAAACGGCGGACGCGCACCTCGCCGGCCGGTCCCAGCGCGGCCATGCGGGAAAAGTAGATCGAAGCGCCGGCCGCGTCCAGGCAGCGCTGCCGCGCGCCGCGATTCGTGCCGAGAGTGGTCAGGAACAAGTCCGCGCTGCTGCGCAGGTCCGACAGGACCTGCGTCACGCCGGGCTGCGCCGTCGCGCTCTCCCAGGTGGCATCGGCCTCCAGGAGCGTCCGGAAGCGGGCCTCGAAATCGCGAAGCTGGCCCGGGCGGGCACCGCGCAGGATGGCCGAGGGTTCGCCCCCCGCCCGCTGCAGCCGCCAGTAGGCCGCCCGATCCAGCCGCGGAAGGCCCAGCTCACCCGCAGCCTGCTCGTAGGCCGCACAATAGACCGGCTCGACATTCACGACCGGTCCGTCACAGTCGATGATGATCCGCATGTACCCACCATGAATATCGCGACTCGCGCCGCGAATCCACTGGCAAGTGCTGAGCCGCCGACCGGGCGCCGCCCGGACGAATGGCACCGGCCGGCCGCAGCCGTATAATATAAAGAGTAACTCAGGCCCCCCGCGGGGCGGGAGGATAATATGTCTGATCAACCGAAGTGTCCGTGTGGGTTGTCGGCGGCACCGCTGGTCCTGCGGCTGGGCATGGCGATCGTGCTGGGTCTGTATGGCGCATCGCAACTGCGCGGCTCAAGCGGCGGGGTGAATGCCGCCGCGGTTTCCGAGGCCGGCCGAGCGGTGCTGAGCGGAAACCAGCACTACGCCCTGGCTGGGCTGGGCGCATTGGCCGGCGCAACCATGCTCGGCTTCGGACTGTTTACGCGCTGGGCGTCGCTGGCGCTCCTGGGGATGATCGGCTATTGCGCCTACAGCGCAACCTATGGACATGACGGGTTCGTGCTCGTGAACTCGCCGGCGGGTCTGTTCGAATTCCACCGTACCAGCCTGTTGCTGCTTTGGACCAGCGCACTGTCGCTGCTGATCTCGGGTGGCGGCTCGGTCGGGCTCGATCGACTCCTCTTCGCCCGGCGCAAGCCAGCCGACGCTTCCAAGGTCTAAAAGCCGGCAGACATGCACCGCACAGCCGCGCGCGTCAGCCCCCACTCGCTTGGGGGATGCTGCGCAGCCGTTCGACGATTTGCGCTGCGCGGCGCTCGATGGATTTGAAATCACGTCGCGCCAAGTCTTCGGGATCGAATAGCGACCGAACGAAACCTACGCCGGCGGCGCCCGCGCGCAACACCTCGACGAAACTGTCGAGCGTCACGCCGGCAGTCGGAAAGATGCGAAGCTGCGGCAACGGGCCCAGAACCGCGCGCACGTAATCGGCCACGTTCGCGGGCGCCGGAAACAATTTGACGAAATCGGCCCCCAACCGGTGCGCATGCATCATTTCCGTCGGCGTGAAGGTGCCGGGAATGCTGACCGCCCCCAGTTCGTGCGCCGCGGCGATGATCTGCGGATCGCAGATGGGTGAGACCACGAAGCGCGCGCCGGCCGCGATGGCGCGACGTGCCTGATCGACCGTCAACACCGTGCCGGCGCCCACGAGCAATTGGGGGTCGCGCGCAAACTCTCCGATGAGCCGCAACGCGCCCGGAGTCGTGAGGGTAAACTCGACCATGCGAAAACCGCCACCGATCGCGGCGCGCATGGCATCGGCTGCGACGTTTTCGTCGTCACTGCGGATGATGGCGCTGATCCGCCGGCGCTGGATCTCCTCCACGATTGATTCGCGGCTGTATTCATGCATGAGGCTGAATATACCGCAGCGTGCACAGCATTACACCTGTCAGGCTCATCCGGCGCAATAGCTCCCCAATGAGGCCGAAATCCGCATTTAGCTGCTTAGGCACAGATTTTGCCCCGTTTACCGACAACGATTAGCTGGTGCGGCTTTGAGGGCAGCCGCCGAGGCACGCTATTCGAAAGGAGATCGCCATGAACGGCTTGAAGCGTATAGGCCGGAAGATTCTGCCCCGTCTGATAGTTATCACGGCGGGGGTGGTGCTGCCGCAGGTGACGGTCGACTGTCAGGCGGCGGCAAATCAGTTCGCTGCCGGATTTTTCTCGGGACTCGGGTTCCGGGCGGCGGCATCGGCGACTAGCAGCGGTAACGATGGCGGCGACAGCGTCTGCATCGGTGACTGCAGTTGATTGACCACAACGGCACGGCCTCGCGATCCTCGAAGCCGCGCCCGAGTTGGATGGCTTCCTCGTTCGCCCCCTTTGGTCGGCAGCACGCCGCGCTTCCGGCCAGAGGGGGCGTAGTTTTTCCCACCGAACCGGCCCGTTCGCCCACCTCGGGATTTACAAATTCGTTACGGAACCGCTCCGGCCTGGCGCCGTCTAACTGTTAGTATCGAAAGCTAACACCATCCGCGAGGAGGCCGGGCGATGAATCGGAAACAATGGTTGGCGATGGCCGCTGGGTTGTTGTTGATCGATGCTCTGGCGTTTGGACAGGGTGTCCTGGTGGTGGAGGATCCGCACCAGTATGTACGCCTGCCGCGGCCGACCCCCCTACCCCATCCAACGCCGCAGCCGGCCACTTACAAAATCAAGGGGCTCGAGGTCCACGCCCGGCTCCTCGACTCCGTTGCGCAGGTGCAGGTCGCACAGACCTTTGTCAATACCGGCACGGTTCCGCTGGAGGTGAGTTTCGTCTTCCCGCTGCCCTACGACGGCGCGGTGGAGCGCCTCACCTTCATGGTGGACGGCCAGGAAATCCCGGCGCAGTTGCTCGATGCGGCCGCCGCCCGCAGCCTTTATGAGGCCATCGTACGTAAGAACCGCGACCCGGCGCTGCTGGAGTGGATGGGAACGGGGTTGTTCAAGACCAGCGTCTTCCCGGTGCCGCCCGGCGCCGAGCGGAAGGTGAGCTTGCGCTATTCACAGTTGTGCCGCAAGGACCACGGGCTGACCGATTTCATTTTTCCACTCAGCACGGCTAAGTACACCTCGCACCCGGTTGAAACGGTCGCAGTACGGCTCGCGGTCGAAAGCAGCAGCCCGATCAAGAACGTTTATAGCCCCACGCACTCGATCGAGATTCAGCGTCCCGACGAGCGGCATGCCAACGTCAGCTTCACCAGCACAAATCAAGTGCCCTCCAGTGACTTCCGCCTCTTTTTCGATACCGGGACCGGTGAACTCGGGGCGCGCGTGTTGAGCTTCCGCCCCGACCAGAAGCAGGACGGATTCTTCCTGCTGCTGGCCAGTCCGCAGATCAAAGCCGCCGACGAGGAGCGTCCGAAGAAGACCGTCGTCTTCGTGGTCGATCGCTCCGGCAGCATGAGCGGCGAGAAGATCGAGCAGGCCAAGGGTGCGCTGAAGTTCGTGCTCAACAATCTGCGCGCCGGAGACCTGTTCAATGTGATCGTCTACGACGACAAGGTCGAAAGCTTCCGCCCCGAGCTGCAGCGCTTCGACGAGGACACGCGCAAGGCCGCACTGGGCTTCGTCGAAGGCATCTACGCGGGCGGCAGCACGAACATCGACGCTGCGCTGGCAACCGCGCTGCAGCAGCTCAAGGACGCGACCCGCCCCAACTACGTCATTTTCCTGACCGATGGCCTGCCGACGACCGGAGAGCGGAACGAAATGAAGATCGTGGAAAACTCGAAGGAGCTGAACAAGGTCCATGCGCGCGTGTTCACATTCGGGGTCGGATACGACGTCAACAGCCACCTGCTGGACAAGCTGGTGCGCGAGAATTTCGGCCAGAGCGAATACGTGCGGCCCAACGAGGACATCGAGGCACACGTCAGCCGGCTTTACAGTCGCATTGGTTCGCCCGTCATGACGGACATCGGCATCAAGTTCGCACTGGACCATGCCAAATCCGAGGCGGCCGCGCCGATCAATCGCGTGTTTCCCAGGAATGCCTTCGATCTGTTCGAAGGCGAGCAGTTGATCGTGGTAGGCCGCTATCGCGAGTTTGGCGCGGCCAAGGTTGCGATCACCGGCAGCGTCGGCGGAAAGCAGCAGACCAGCGACTTCCCGGCGGAACTGGTCGAGCACAGCCACGATGACAGCTACGGCTTCGTCGAGAAGCTCTGGGCCGTCCGCCGCATCGGCGACATCATCGATGAGTTGGACCTCAAGGGTCAAAACGAGGAGTTGGTCAAGGAATTGGTGCAACTCTCGACCCAGCACGGGATCCTGACTCCCTATACTTCATTCCTGGCGAACGAGAACGTGAACATCCGCGACCTCGCCGCGAACACCGTCAGAACGCGGGAAAATACGCAGGCCCTGCTGGCCGAGCCGGCGGGACGGGGCGGCGTCGCCCAGCGCGCCAGCAAGGGCGACTACCAGCGCGCCGAGACGCCGGTAAGTTTCGGCGGCGGCGGCAACACGGCCCCGGCTGCGAAGGTCCGCGATGCGGACGACCGCGAGGTGCTGGTCGACGGCGTGTGCAACCTGGGAAACAAAGCCTTCTATTCCCGTAATCAAACCTGGATTGACTCGACGATCACCGACGAGATGGAGAAGAACGCGATCCGCGTGGTGCAATTCAGCGACGACTACTTCAAGCTGGCCGAGCGGCATGGCCGCAAGCTGGCCCAGTATCTGGTGTTCGATGATCCGGTGCTGGTCAACGTGGCCGGAACGTGTTACCGAATTGAGCCGGCCAAGCAGTGATCAGGATTTGACGGAACAGCCGCCCGCGCGAGCGCTGCTACTCGCGAACCAAATTCAGGACGGCCGTGGCGCGATTGTCGGCTTCGTCGGTGGCGCGCACGGCGATCGTGTGCGGACCACTGCCGGCCGAGCGCGCATCCCAGGTGAAGCTCAGAACCTGGCGCGTTCCGGAAATCGCGCTGGTCTGCCGCACGATGTCGTCCACCAGCCACTCGGCCCGCAGGAGCCCGGCGTTGTCGGTCACGGTCGCCTGGATGGCGACCGTCCCTGCGAACGAGGTCCCATCCACCGGGAAGTTGAATACGACCACCGGGGGAACCAAGTCTGACGAGGAGGTACCGACGTCGAAGCGCACGGCGGCGGACGTCGCGGTATTGCCGGAAGCGTCCCCGGCCATGCAACTCAGCGTATGCGCGCCAGCGCTCAAACGGCCGGTAGCAATCGCGAATTGATAGGGAGCAATGGTGTCGGTGGCGAACGGCTGGCCGTCAAGATTGAGCACGACGTCAACCACGCCGTCATCGTCGCTCGCGACAGCGGTCACGCGCAGGACGCCCGAGACAGTTGCGTTGTCGGGCGGCGAGGTGATGTTCACGGTCGGCGCGACGTTATCCGCATCCGAGATCAGATGGACTGCTGCATGCACAGCCGCGGCTGCGTCCACCCGGCCCGCCCCGAATCGATCGTCGCGTCCCGCCGGGCCCAGATCGTGCGCCGTCTGCAAGAGCAATTGTTCCACGGTTGCGGGGCGCAGCTCGGTGCGCACCGACCAGACCAGCGCGGCCACACCGGCCGCAATCGGACTGGCGAAGGACGTGCCGCTGACGCGCCGGTAGGCACCCGTGGCAGCCGTGCTGAGAATGTCGGTTCCGGGCGCAGCCAGATCTACGAACGGTCCGGTGGTCGAGAACGTTGCCAGAGCATCCGCATCATCGGTGGCCGCGACAAAGATTGCGTTTGGGTTGGCGCGCGCGCCGGAGGGGCGCCCTTCATTGCCGGCGCTGATGAAGATCAGGCTGCCGGCGCTGCGTGCGTACTGCGCGGCGCCCAGGACCGTGCGATCGGCCGCCAGCGGCGCGAAACTGATGTTGAGAACCCGGGCCTGGTGCTGCACGGCCCAGATCAATCCGGCGGCGAGGCTGCGGGTCGACGCCAGCCCGTCGGCGCCCGCGACACGCACCGGCAGAATGGGACTCTGCCAACTCACGCCGGCCACTCCAATCGCGTTATTAGTCGCGGCGGCCGCCACCCCGGCGACGGATGTCCCGTGACCGTGTTCATCCGCAGTATTGCCATCGTTCTCAGCGATATTCCAGCCGCTTTGCAGCTTGACCGACAAGTCCGGGTGATCGGTCACACCGGTATCCAGCACCGCGATCACAATGTCGGCGGAACCCGTAGTCATGTCCCAAGCCTCCGGCGCGCGGATGATCCGCAAATGGCTTTGCGCGCCGAAGTCGCGATCGTTCGGCACCTGCTCCGGCGCGAACAGATAATTCTTCTGCACCTCTTCAAACATCGGGTGCTGCGCCAAAGTCTGTGCCGTGCTCAGCAGTTCCTCCGGCGCGACGCTCAGCACCGTCGTCTGTATCTCGGGCAGCGCGGTCTTGACCGTAGCGCCAACCCCCGCGTAGGCCTCCGAAATATCGCTGTCCGGCGCGCCGGGCAGCACGCGCACCAGCAGTTCATCGCGGACGTAGGGCAGCGTCCGCAGCGCCGGGTCGTCTTCGTCCGGGAACTCCACAGCGTCCGTAGCGGAGTCATCCGGAGCCGCTGGAATGTTCACGCCGTTATCAGTTGAAGAGTGCGCCGCGCTTTGCGACACGCTGTCGCACCCGGTCCACAAAATGACTCCGAGCAGACTAGATAGCCGCGCAAATGCCGGATAACACGCGCGCCATGCAGGCCCTGAGCGTCCGGATAAGCCATTATTACTGTAACTCATGCACTCATTCCTAGCCGCTTGGGGTCGGGCTGCGCGCAGCGACGGGCCTAGGGAGTTACATCGTACCGGCAGCGGCACCGCATGCTGAAAATCTCGCCATGCTCGATGCCGGTTGGTCCAGTAATTGCCCGTCTGCCAGCCGGCATCGTTTTCGTCCTTAGGGGGGCGATGTGGTGGGTTGCATTTTAGTGACTTCAGACACGAGCGCGGTCCGGCGGCCTTCACGCCACTGACAGCCGTGAGGCCGTCAGGGGGCGACCGTGCGCCGCCGGCCGGTTTGGGGTCAACAGTGCTGAGAATCTGAGTTTCCGCGGGCACGGCGCTGCGCCGTGCCAACGGAGAAGGTACGTGCCGACGCGATAACCGGAGTTGCGTCGCTTGCCAGCGAATCGACGGCAGGCGTCGCGGAGCCGGGCCCCACCGGCCGTGACCACCCAAAGGAGCCGGGCGAATCCGCAGGCGCGCGAAGCCGCACTGCGGTGCCCCCAAGACGTTTTGGATGCACTGACGGGTCCCTCGTGCAGGTGACGGGGACGGAGTCCATCGACGAGTAAGCCAGCTATGCCGTCTCTGCTGTGGTATCAGCGACGTTTGCGATCCATGTCGGCGCGCGAACTCGCCTGGCGCGCCGGCCATAAGCTGCGCGATTCGCTCGACCGCCGCGCCCTGCGGCGTCCCCCGCTCCTGCCGAGCCGCTGCAAGTCGAACGTGCATTCGCAGACCATCGCGCGCCCATGGAGCACGGGCGCGCTACCGGCTGCCGCCGATTGGCCATCGCGCGCCGCGGGGCGGGCCGAACGCCTGCTGCAGCACCGCTTCGAGCTATTCGATCTGACGCGGTTGGATGTCGGTCCGTCCATCGACTGGAATTACGAATACAAGGCCAGGAAGAGCACGCCGCGCTGTTTCGCGGCCGACATCGACTATCGCGACTTCGACGTTGCTGGCGACGCGAAATTTGTCTGGGAACTCAACCGGCATCATCACTGGGTGGTGCTGGGCCGCGCGTTTCGCTGGACGGGCGACCGGCGTTACGCCGAGGAGCTGGCGCGGCAGCTCGACAGTTGGATCGATCAGTGTCCTTTCGGCGTGGGGCTGAACTGGCGCAGCCCGCTGGAGTTGGCGATTCGGCTGATCAATTGGACTTGGGCGAGCGAATTGATTCGCCCGTCCGGATGCCTGAACGGCGCGCGCGGGGCGCGGCTGCTGACGGCCGTTCATCAGCAGATCCGCGAAATCGCTCGCAACTATTCACGCTTCTCCTCGGCCAACAATCACCGCATCGGCGAGGCGGCCGGGGTCTTTTTGGCCGCAAGCTACTTCGCGGATCTGGAGGGTGCCGCCCAATGGCGCGCCGTGAGCCGGCGCATTCTGCTCGAAGAGCTGGATCGGCAGGTGCATCGTGACGGCGTGCACGGTGAACTGGCCACCGGCTATCACCTGTTCGTGATGCAATTCTTTCTGCTGGCCGGCCTGGCCGGGCGGAATGCCGGCGACGATTTTCCGGCAGAGTATTGGAGCCGCCTGGAGCGGATGTTCGATTACATCAGTGCGCTCGCCGCGGGCGGCTCGGCGCTGCCGATGTTCGGCGATGCCGACGACGGATACGTGCTGGACCTCGGAGCGCAGCCGGGAAAGATCGCCGAATGGCTGCCGGTGGGCGCCGCATTGTTCGGACGGGCGGATTTCAAAGCGGCCGCGCCCCAATTCTCGGAGACGGCCTACTGGCTGCTCGGCGACGAAGGCCGCGCGCGGTTCGATGGGCTCAACGTGCCCGCAGCGCCCGAAGAACTGTCGTCACGCGCGTTTCCCGACGCGGGATACTACCT
The DNA here is from genome assembly GCA_036505095.1 of Phycisphaerae bacterium. GTDB lineage: Bacteria > Planctomycetota > Phycisphaerae > UBA1845 > UBA1845 > DASXUA01. The sequence continues at coordinate 2,068 of DASXUA010000251.1, read as the reverse complement.
ACTGCAGCACGGAAAACGCGACGCGCACGATCGCATCAGCCTCATGTTCGACTGCGGTGCGTTGGGCTTCGGCGCGATCGCCGCTCACGGCCACGCTGACGCACTCAGCTTCACACTACGAATCGCCGGCACAGACGTGCTGGTGGATCCCGGAACATATGACTATTTCACCTACGGACCTTGGCGCGATTACTTCCGCAGCACCCGTGCCCACAACACGATCGTCATCGACGATGCCGACCAGTCGCAGATGGTAGGGCCGTTCTTATGGGGCGCTCGGGCACGGGCACGCTGCGTGCACTGGGAGCCATCGCGCGAAGTCAGCAGCGTGAGCGGCGAGCACGACGGCTACACGCGGTTGCCCGGCGCGGTGACGCACCGGCGCACGATCACCCTGGACGGCCCGGCCGGACGGATCACCGTTCGCGACGAACTGCGGGGCGGCGGCGCACATCGCGCCGCGTTGCACCTGCACCTGGCGGAGCATTGTTCCGCCCGGCCCTCCGAACAGAACGTGTTCGAAGTCGGGTTTGGACCGGGCAACGTAACGGTGAGCTTCGATCCGCACTGCGCGCTGCAGTGCTGTCGCGGCGCCGCTGGCGACCTCCAGCCGACGCTGGGTTGGGTGAGCCGCGGTTATCACCGCAAGTCGCCCAGCATCACGCTGGTGGCGCAGCGCGATTGGGAAGAGCGCGTAAACATGGTCACGGAGTTCTCAATCAATCGCCCGCAGGCGTATCGGTCGCAGGCGTACTACAGAACGGATGTTTGACGTGTCCGAGCAACAAGCTTTAACCAATGTGGCTGATCGAAACACAGCGGCGCTGCTGCCGGATGGGCGCGCCGCTGGCGTCGAGGGCGTCGTGCTGGCTGGCGTGCACGCCTGGGGCCACGGGATCCTGGAGCGGGTCATCGCGCGGCCGTTGGTGCCGGTAGCGAATCGCCCCTTGATCTGGCACATTTTGACCTGGCTGCGCGATGCCGGCGTGGGCCAGAGCAGCGTCTGCGCGAACAGCGATACGGCCGCCCTGCATCGCAGCCTGCGCGACGGCGGCGCGTTGCACATCAACCTGGGATACTACGAGGACATCATGCCACGTGGACCGGCCGGCTGCGCCCGCGACGCCACGCAGGGCAGCGACGCGGAGCTGTTCGTCGTGGTCGACGGCACGATTCTGCCGCGGATCGACCTGCCAGGCCTGCTTGACGCGCACCGGAATTCCGGCGCGGCGTTGACGCTGGTGGCCGCCAATTGCGGCGCCGCGCAAGAGCCGCTGGGCATCTATGTGTTTTCGCGCACGACGATGCAGCAAATCCCCGCCAGTGGCTACCAGGATATCAAGGAAGGTCTGATTCCGCGGCTCTATCATCAGGGAGCACCGGTGCGGGTGTTCACCGTGCCGCCGCGCTCGGTGCCGCGTGTCAGCAACGAAGCTTCGTATCTGGCGGTCAATATCCGCGCGGTGCGCGACCTGGTCGCCGACTCAGGCACCGCCGGCGAATACGTCGCCAGCGGGTCAGCCCGCGTGCACCCGTCGGCGCGCATCGCTGATAACGCGCGCCTGCTGGGGCCGGTCGTGATCGGCGCCGGCTGCGTGATCGAGGGCGACGCGCTGATCATCGGTCCGGCGGTGGTCGGTCCAAGCTGCCACATCGGCCCGGGGGCCATCATCAGCCGTTCAGTGCTCTGGTCCGGGTGCGTGCTCGAAGCCGAAGCGTTTCTGGATCACTCGATCCTGATTGATGACGCCCGCGTTGCGGCTGGCGTGACGCTCAGGAACTGCGTGCATGCACCACGCGGCCGCGTCCGCGCGGCGCGGCTGAACGGGACGACTTCGAACAAGCACCATGCTCAGCAGGCCGACACCACCGTGCCCGAACACGACGACGCATTTCTGGCGGCAGCGCTCGGCGGCGCGCGCCCGCAGAGCACAATCTAACCTGAAGGATGGGCAGGCATGGATCCGAAATCATCGCACCTACCGAATGAGTCAACTTCAGGGACCCTGCTACCGGTCCGGCACTCCGACGGCGCCATGGAAGTGATCGACGCCGATGGCTTTGCCGC
>DASXUA010000250.1:0-3047 GCA_036505095.1 Phycisphaerae bacterium | reverse complement strand
GTCCGGCTACTTCCGGCCGTGACGGTCTGGCTGGCCGGGCTGCTGCTTTTCGATCGGCTCGGGGCGCCCGCAATCGTTCGCTGCGTTGCGGTCAGAGCGCGCCGCGGGAATGGTGGGCTCGATGGCGGCGAGTCGCGCCTGCCTGGTGCACTCGGCAGCCCCCCGCTTTTGATTGCGGCCACGATTCTGCCCCTGCTACTATGGATGGCGATTCCGAACCCGACCTCCACCTGGCCGGGAATGTGGGGGCGCTACATGAATTTCGCATATCCACGCGGCCTGTTTCGGCCACTGATCCTGGCGCCAGTGTGGGGTCTGTGGGGTTGGGTGGCGGCGGCGGGCGTGGGGCGGGCGCATCCGGATGCTGAACCGGCCGCTCGCGTTTTGTGCGCGGCAGGCACCGTACAGCGCACGTTGGGCTGGTTTGTTCCATTGCTGGTCCTGACGATGGTATACAGTACGCGCCGGCACTGGACGTTCGGCTGCCTGATCGCGTTGTCGGTGCTGGCCGTCACGCACGTCTACACGGTCGCGATCGCGCGCCGCCGCGGCGGGCAGACCCTCGACACGCTGGCGTCCAGCGGCTGGGTGGCCGAGATGAGTTTTCTAATTTGTTATCTCGTCGCGTTTGCCCGCGTTCATACTGCCTGAAGCGGATTGTCTACACCAAATGCCAGCGCCGCGCCGATAGGCACCAGCGGTGGAGGCAACTCCGCCGCGGCGGGCTGGCCCCGCGCGCCGTGCTGATCGGAGGCGCATCGTGCTGTATGCGGCACTGACGTTTTGGTTGTTGATTACCGTGCTCACCGCGTGGGGCGTGCATGCCCTGTGGAGCGGCATGTGCAAACCGCGCGTGGTCAATTCCGTATTGCTGCCGGGAACATTGGTCGCGCAGCTCGGTCACGTGCTGGGACTGCTCGTCACGGGTGCGACCGTGAGCAACACCGCGCTGGTAGCCGACGACGAATCCGGCGCACCGCAGCACACCACTGATGCCAAGCCGCGCATCCCCATCCTCGGTCCGGTGATCATCGGCATGCTGCCGCTGCTGGCGTGCGCGGCGGCGATGCTGGTGGTCGCGCACTGGCTCGGCGGGAGCCTCGCCCTCTCCGGAGGCAGTATCGCGCCGGCCGCGCGCGTGCATAGCGTGGCGCGCAGCCTGCCCACGTCATTGCCGGCTTTCTGGCAGATGCTGCGCGACCATGTCACGGTGGTCGAGGAGTTGGTGGCCGGAGTTACCTCCAGCGATCTGACGCGCTGGCAGGCGTGGGTCTTCGTCTATCTGACCATCTGCCTGACGGTGCGGATGGCGCCGTTTCCGGGAACGCTACGCGGATGCCTGGGCGCGATCGTGGTGTTGGGACTGCTGGCGGCTCTGGGCGGCGCGCTGGTACCCGCGACCGCACCGTGGGTGGCGCGCGGCTGGCCGGTGCTGAATTTGGCAGTGGCCACCGCCAGCTTTCTGCTGCTGGCCAGCCTGCTGGTGCGCGGACTCATCGGGCTGGCGAAGCTGCTGGCCAGCAATAGCTGAATTACGACATAATCTCGCGCGCGGGCGGCGGACGGCTTTTCGTACGCGCCGCGCGTCGCTACCATTTCCAGGGCCGAACGCCGCTGAACGCGCGCGGTCCGGCCACATCAGCGCTATGAGCGATCGGCGAATTCAAACTCCGGCAGCGCCGCGCATCGCGGCGGGATGTCTTTTGATCGTCAGCGCGGCGGGGTTGGCCTGCGGCTGTGGACCACGCGACACGCGCTTCGAAATTCTGGACTATCGCACCGGGGCGCAGACCGTCGCGTATTTCGAGGAATTCGACGAGTGCTATTACCAGGTCGATCCCGCCGGGAACGTCGACCTGGTCGCACGCCGCAAGCGGCTCCCGGCGCGCCGGGACGGCGATCCCGATAAGCTGCTGGTGCAGCTTCTGCACGTGCGCACGTTCTTCACGCCGATTCCCGGGCACACCAACGTCGAGAGCACGATGATCAACACCACGGTGAGCTACCTGATCGTCAGCGGCGAGACCGGCGCCAGCTTCGAAGGTGGCGGGTTCGTGTCCTTCAGCCATCCGCCCGGTGCACGCCGAGCGTTCTCGATCGGTCCGGGTGTGCTGACCGGCTGGCTCGAGTCCTCCTCGCTCTCGCCGCAGCGGCGCAAAGGCGATGCCCCGCAAGTCTTCCAGCGCGCTTCGGTCACCGGGAGATTTAGGGCCACCGAGAATCAGCGGCAGGTCGTCAAGTTGCTGAACGACATGCAGCGCCGCCTGGGCCCGCTGCCGCGCTACGAGCCGCCGCCCGGCGAGCAGCCGCTCTGAAAGGCATGGGAGGCACGAGGCTCCGGCCGAGTTGCACGGGAGGGCGAGGCTCCGGCCGAGCCAATCGGTGAGCGGGAAATGCCGGCGACGCGAATTGATACCCAGAGACTCGAACTCATCGCCGCGACCGACGCGATCGCGCGCGATGCGCTGCGCGGAAATGAAGCGCTGGGAATGCGGCTGCACGCGCGCGTGCCGCCTGAGTGGCCACCCGCGGCGATGGCCGACATCATGGCGTTCACCGCCGAGCAGCTCACCCGCTGTCCGGAGCAGGCCGGCTGGTGGATCTGGTACTGGGTCGAACGTGCGTCATCCGAGCGCGTGCTGATCGGCAACGGCGGTTTCAAAGGTCCGCCGAACGCACGCGGCATGGTCGAAATCGGCTATTCGATGCTCGATCAATACCAGAACCGCGGATATGCCAGCGAAGCGGTTGGGAGCCTGATCGCGTGGGCATTTCAGCAGCCTGCGGTGCTGCGCGTTGAAGGCGAAACCTATCCTGAGCTGGCCGGCTCGATTCGCGTGATGCAGAAGAACGGGATGGTCCTCGGCGGTGCCGGCATCGACCCCGGGACACTCCGATTCGGCATTGCGCGCTCGGTCACCCATTTCACGATTTGACGCCCTGCGCGCCGGAGTGGGCGTGCCCAATAATTCGGGCGAGCGAATATGACCGAAACGACCGCCAAGGCGCCATGATAGAACCGCCAAGACGCCAAGAACGCCAAGAGC
>DASXUA010000249.1:0-2670 GCA_036505095.1 Phycisphaerae bacterium | reverse complement strand
AACGACCTCTGGCGCAAAACTATTTTCGGAAGCTCGGCCTTCAACGCACACATCGCAAAACTCGCCAAGCCCGCCAGAACCCTCCTGCTCCACGCCCTTGCCGCTGCCGCGTGAGGGCGCGAAAATGGCAAAAGTCGAGCTTACATCAGGCGTCCGCAAAAAATTCCGATTTATCGTTAGCGCCGCCCGCGTACTCCGGACGTGAGGGACACCCTGCTGCGCCGGGAAAGCGCAGTGCTCCCAAGACGGTGGGCCCTCCAGAGCAGCGCTCAGCGCAATAAGGGCACGCGGGTGTGGGCAGGAGTTTGGTGCTCGGCATGTGTGATTTGCAGCATCTCATGGTTTTCTCGCTCGAAGCGCAGCGATTCGCGCTGCCATTGGACGCGGTCGAGCGCATCGTCCGTGCGGTCGAGGTTACTTATTTGCCGGGCGCGCCGGAAATCGTGCTGGGTGTCGTCAACATCCAGGGCCGCGTCGTCTGTGTCGTCAACCTCCGCAAACGATTCGGTTTGCCGGAACGCGGACCGGAACTGACGGACCAGCTCATCATCGCGCGCAGCGCGCAGCGCAGCGTGGCGCTGCTGGTCGATTCCGTTGAAGTGGTCGAACGCGGCGTCCAGACCGGGCTCCCCCTGGATCGCCTCATGTCTGAGCTGGACGGCGTGCGAAAGATCATACGGCGCGATGAAGAACTGATTTTCATCTGCGACCTCGATCGGCTGCTCGCGCCCGGCAGCGCCACGCCTGCGCAGGGAGCGGCAGCATGACAGAGTTTACCCGCCCTGGCAGGCTCCCATCCCCGCTGCTGAACTGGCTGAGCGACTTCGTGTCCACGCACCTGGGACTGCATTTCGCGCCGCAGCGCTGGTCCGATCTGCAACGCGGCGTCGATGCGGCCGCCGCGGAACTCGGCTTCAGCGATACCCACGCGTGCATCGCGTGGCTGGCGTCCGCGCCGCCGACCCGCCGGCAGATCGAGATTCTGGCCGGCCATCTGACGGTCGGCGAAACCTACTTCTTTCGCGAAAGCCAGAGCTTTCAGGTTTTGGAGCAGCACGTATTGCCGCAACTCGCTGCGGCGCGCCGCGCTGGGTCGCCGCGTTTGCGTATCTGGAGCGCCGGCTGCTGCACGGGCGAGGAACCCTATTCGCTGGCCATCGCGCTGACCCGGGCGCTGCCCGAACTCACCGAGCGGGACGTATCGATTCTGGCTACGGACATCAACCCGCGCTTTCTGCGACGCGCAGCGCAGGGTGTCTTCGGCGAGTGGTCGTTCCGCGACGTACCCGCCGGGATCAAGAGCCGGTATTTCGACCTGAACGCGGACGGCCGTTACAGCGTTGCCCCCCGGGTCCGGCGGCTGGTGCGCTTCGCGGCGCTCAATCTGGCCGAAGATCCCTATCCTTCAGCGTTCAACGACACGGCGGCGCTGGACGTCATCTTCTGTCGCAACGTGCTGATGTATCTGAGTGCCGAACAGGCCCGCAGAATAGCCGGCCAGCTCGCCCGGTGCCTGGCGGAAGGCGGATGGTTGTTCGTCGGAGCGGCCGAAGGCTCGCCGGTGCTCTTCGCGGATCTGCTGAGCCGCACATTCCCGGAGGTCAACGTGTATCGGAAGCCGGGCGGCGCGGAGGCGCTTCCGAAAATCAGCGCAGCGCGCGCGATTGAGTCCGAACGCGAGCGGCCCGTCGCGGAGGGCGCGGCTTCAGCCGAGTTGCAGAAAATCGATATGCCCAGCGCCGACGCGGGCGAACCGGAAATACTGGCGCGCCGGGCGCGCGCCCATGCTGATCGGGGCGAGTTATCGGAAGGTCTGGCATGGTGCGACAAGGCGATCACGGCCGGCAAACTCGATCCGCGTTTTCATTATCTGCGGGCGATGATCCTGCTGGAGCGCGGACAAGGCTCGGAGGCGGCGGCGCCCCTGAGGCGCGCGGTTTTTCTTGATCCTGGATTCGTGATGGCGCACTTCGCGCTGGGACGGCTCATGCAGCGGCAAGGCAAGTTCAACCAGGCGGCGCGACATTTCGATCAGGTTCGGCGGCTGCTGGGCGATTGTCGTGCCGCTCAGGTTCTGCCCGAATCCGATGGGCTAACGGCGGGCCGGCTCATGGAAATCATCGAGCCGGTGCTGCAAGCGGAGCCGGCGTGATGACCAACGAGTCCGAACACCAGCGCGAAATCCTGAGAGCACGAGCCCGAGCCCTGGCACGTGCGCCGCAGGTGCCGGCCGCCGCCGGCGATTGTCTGGAACTGGTCGAGTTCCGCCTGGGACCCGAACGCTACGCGGTCGAGCGGAGGTTCGTGCGTGAGGTCCAACCCCTCAAGGATCTGACGCCTTTACCGTGTACGCCAGCGTTTGTGGTGGGAATGGTCAACGTGCGCGGGCAAATCCTGGCGGTCATCGACCTCAAGAAAATCTTCGATGTACCCGACACGGGAATGACGGACAGCCACAGCATCATCATTCTGCAGGTCGATGACATCGAACTGGGGATTCTGGCCGACACGATCGATGGCGTACGCTGTGTCCCGTGCAGCGCTATTCAGACCTCGCTGCCCACGGCCGCCGGAATTCGCGCGGAGTACCTGCGCGGTATTACAGCCGAGCGGCTGGTGGTGCTCGATGCAGCGAAGATCCTGACGGACCAGAGGATCATCGTTGACGAA
>DASXUA010000248.1:0-13878 GCA_036505095.1 Phycisphaerae bacterium | reverse complement strand
GGCAATCTGGACATAGACCCAGGCTCTTCCGACCAGCCGTACGATCGCACTTTGCGGAATGATGACGCCCTGCAGCGGCTCGCCGGGGATGTTCAGGTAACCTGTGACGGCAATCCCCGGGCGCAGCGGAAAGCCGGCCTGCGCAACGCGAAACAGAAACGACTGGCTCTGCGTCCGCGCCCCCACGGTTGGCGCCAGCCCCAGCCCTTCGCCGCGCAGCGGCTCCTGCTCATGCCCGGGCACGATGATGCTGGCCGTCGAGACCGGCTGGTCAACGCGTGTGCCGATCGGCAGATCGACCTCGGCCACCAGCGTATGGAAACGCGCCACGCGCAGGATGGCTTGCCCGCTCTCGACCGCTTCGCCGGGCGCCATCAGGATCTCGACCACCTCACCGCCGCGCTCCACCGAGAGTGACAGGGCTCCGCCGGGTCCGATTCCCGAAGCCAGCGCGGATTCGATGACCCGCGCGGTCTGCTGCGCCGATTCGAGCCGGGCCTCCTCGGCCGCAACCTTGGCCCGCGCCTCTTCGAGCGTCCGCGCGGATACGATCTGTTCCTCGAGGTTCAGCTTCTGCTTGCTTTCGTATGACGCCCGGGCGGTCGCCAGCGCCGCCGTTGCCGCCTCGACTTCCCCGCGTGCCATTGAGAGGCGCGACATCAGGTCAATGCGCTCGGCCGGTCCCAGTCGCGGTTCGATCATGCCGACGATTGCACCGTCGTCCAGGGCCTCGCCTAGACGAGGCCACTGACGCTGCGCGGACTCTCGCAGGATTCCGTTCAACGGCGCTCGCAAGGTGAACGACTGCGCCGGATCGGGCTGCAGGGTTCCGAACGCGATCGCCTCCGGTTGCCGTGTTGCTGGAGCCGGGGTAGCGGTTTTGAGCCCGATGCGCGCCTGGGTGGCCGCGTCAAGCGTCACGATCAACTCGCCGCTCGCAGAGCGCGAGACACGTGGCGGAACTTTGACGGGCCGCTCGCGCTGCCCTTCGCGGGCCAGCTCCTCTCGGCCCTCCATGAAGGCCCAGGTCAGCAGGACGCCGGCTGCGACGAGCGTTGCAAGTGTTGCAAACCACTTAACGAATCTTCTCATTCTTGATACAGGTGCCCCGCGGCGCGGATCAGAGCACGCCGCGCTGCTTTCCCCGACAGAGATCGTACCCGGCTTTGGTTACGGGCATGTGACAGCAAGATTACAAAAGCTGTCATCCACCCGAGCCGGCGCGGAGCAGTTGTTCCGTCGCACGGCCCGATTTACTATCGGGAAAGCTTGGAACGACCGGGCCTCAATCCGCGTGATGAACATGCGCATACTGCTGGTGGAAGATGATCTGGGCGTGCAGACCTTCGTGAGTCGCGGTCTGCGTGAGGAATCTTTTGCGGTCGACGTCGCCGGCGATGGGGAGGTCGGCTATGAGCGAGCACTGCAGGACGCCTACGACGCCGTCATTCTGGACCTGATGTTGCCCGGTATGGATGGTCTGACCATCGTGCGCGGGCTACGCGCGCGGAAGATAACGACGCCCATCTTATGCTTGACGGCTCGTGACGCCATCCGCGACCGCGTGGCCGGGCTCAACGCGGGGGCGGACGACTACCTGCCCAAGCCGTTCAGCTTCTCAGAACTGCTCGCGCGTCTGCGGGCACTGCTCAGAAGAGGAACGCGTTTCACGGGTGACGTCATTTCGATTGACGATTTGACGCTCGACCCCCAGACGCACGTCGTGACGCGCCGTGGCGCGCGCATCGAGCTGTCGCGGCGCGAGTTTGCGCTGCTGCAGTACTTGGCGCTGTACGCCGGAGAGGCCGTCTCGCGAACGGCGCTGCTCGAGCACGTCTGGGATACGAACCAGGACCCGTTCTCGAACGTGGTGGATGTACACGTCAACCGTTTGCGAAGGAAGATTGATCACGGCTTTGATCGGCCGCTGATCCATACGATTCGGGGGGTGGGCTATGCCCTTCGCGCCGATTAGCCGCTGGTTCTTTGCGCGCACCATCGGACAGCGCCTGACGCTGTGGGGAACAGCGGTCACGCTCGGGGTGTGCGTGCTCGTCTGCAGCGCCCTTTACGTTGGCATGTACATCGCGCTCTATCGCGAGGTGGACGGCTTTCTTCAGGGTGAAGTGCATGAGTTGCAAGCGGTCGTGAACCTCATGCCGCTCGATGTCGACGCGGCGACGGCGGCCATCCGGGCCCACATGGGCGAGCGCGAGCGGAACGACTTGACGTTTCGATTGCTGGACGGCGAGGGGGTCGTGCTGCTGAGCAGTTCCCGTGACGATCTGCTCCCGAAGCGACAGTCGCCGGAGATCGCAGCCGGCCTGCACTTCGCAACCCTGCACGTGCCAGGCCTCCGCTACCCGGTACGATTATGCAGTCTACCGGTCCGGGCTCCGGACGGCCGCATGTATGTGACACAGACCGCGTATCGACTCGATCGAGTGGGCTCATCGCTCGAGATGGTCCGAGTGGTGTGTCTGGGTGCACTGACCGCCGCAGCGGCGCTGGCGCTGGTGGGAGGCCGAATCCTCGCGCGCCGTAGCCTCGACCCGCTACATCGCATCCTGGCCACCGCCCGCGAGATCGATGCCCAGCGGCTATCAGCGCGTCTGCCGCGATCGAATAACGGCGACGAACTCGATCAGCTCGCAGCCACGCTCAACGACCTGCTGGGGCGCGTCGAGCGCTATGTACGGCACATGGAGCAGTTTACGGCCGACGTCGCGCACGAGCTGCGCACGCCGCTGGCGGCGCTACGTGGATTGACCGAGGTGGCCCTGCGGCGACCACGGTCGGCCGACGAGCTGCGGCAGACCATCGAGGAGTTTGGCGAACACGCCGAGCGGCTGGCGCGCCTCGCTGAGGACCTTCTGTTCCTGGCGCGCATCGACGCCGGTGAGCCGGTTTTTCGCCACGAGCCCGTGCGCTTGGACCAAGCCGCGGCGGACGCCGTGGAACTGATGGAGCCGCTCGCGGCGGAGCGCGGTCTAGAACTGGTCATTCATGCTCATGCCGAGGCCGTTGTGAATGGGGACGGCGGTCGGCTGCGTCAGCTCGTCGGTAATCTGATCGACAACGCGGTGAAATTCAGCGGCGCGCCAGGTCGCGTTTCGGTAAGTGTCGAACAAGTCAACGGCGATGCTCGAGTGCTCGTCGCCGACACTGGTTCGGGGATTCCGGCCGACCACCTGCCACGGATCTTCGATCGTTTCTATCGTATCGACCAGGCTCGCTCGGCGCAACAGGACGGGGGGGCCGGTCTTGGACTTTCGATCTGCAAGTCCATCGTCGAGGCTCATGGCGGCAAGATCGAGCTTCGAAGCGCGCCGGGCAACGGCACGGTCGCTGAGGTGAGGTTGCCGCTTAGTCAAGCATGGGCAGTAGGCGCCTGACCAAGAAGGCTGGGGAGCGCGCGATGGGTCGCCGATGCTCTGCGATTACCCGCAGAAGGGGCTGTCGCAGAGCATCCGCGCACGAGGCAAGCGGTTGTCGCCGGTCGATGGTCCTACTTGATATCGATCGACCAGAGCAGCTTGGCGGCCAGGTTCGGGGTTTCGTCGTTGCCATCCAGGCCGACGTCGACAGCGGCTTTCAGATGCTGACAGGGATTCAACTCGCGCACCACGCCCAGTTCCAGAATGTTCTGATTGTGATGCCCTTCTTCCTCACTGCTGCGGTTGATGTAGTTGATCAGACCGAGCGTGCAGGGGTCGAACTGATAATCGAACCCCGGCCCCAGGCCCCACTGGAAGTGGCGCCGGTCCTCGCCGCGGCTCTCACTCGGGCCAAAGAAGAAGCTGCGGGATGTCAAGGATGCGGCGCCCCCGCCTGCGCCGCGCTGCCCATTGGCCGTCTCGACGAACCCTTCCAGATGCACGCGGAAGCACGGGTTAATAATCGACTTGGTGATGTTGGCGTGGAAGGTCCCGTCCACGCCGGACGACCCATCGCCACTGGGGATGCGCATCTCTGCCCAGCCGGCGATCGCGGGCAGTGAATCCGTCTCGCCCAGGAACTGGTTGAAGACAATCAACGCCAAGTCGCCGTTGCCCTGATCGCCGCCGTCGCCGAAGTTGATCGGCAGCACTTCCAATTCCACAAATAGACAATCGGTTATTCCGTATTTCAGCGAGAAGGACAGGCTCACGTCATCGTCGGTGTGGTCCGAAGCCGTGACCCAGGCAGCGCCAACCTCGAACTCCCACTCGCCCTTGGTGACGCTGGAATTTGCTTCACGGACGTTAAAGAAATCGCTGACCTCGCGATAGGCGTATTGGTCGGTCACCTCCTCGACGACGGTGGTCCTTTCGGTCGTCGTCTCTTCCTTGGTTTTGACGGTCGTCTTGGTCTCGCGGCCGCCGGCCTTTTCCTCGGTTTTGACCGTGGTCTCCTTCTTTACGCCGGGCCGCTCCTCCTTAATCTTGGTGGTTTCCTTCTTCTCGGTCGCCTGCGTCAGCCGGAAGGAATCGGAATCGCTCTTGCCCGATTTGTCTTTCTGTTTTCCGGCCTGCTGCGCCGAGGCACTCGTGACGGACCATCCACAGAACAGACCGATGGCGACCGCCACACTGAATAGGGAGCCGGTACGCATGATGATGTACCTCCTCAAATGAGTTTCGCAATGTCACGATCGAGGGAACCGCGCCTGGTATCGATCGTGCGTCTGGAGTCGGTCGTAACCGCTACCGCTGGACGGTTATATCGGTGCGCGGCTGGAAACGCAAGTAGGGATTCGGCACGGCCACCGGAATTTGCGGCCGCCAGATTCCCCAGATTAACAAGGCAGTCCTTCCGGGCGGGCAGCGGGACGGCCAAAGGTTTTCGGCTAGAATACGGCAGGGAGCGTCCATCGTGCCGATTCATGATTGGAACCGAGTGCCGCCTGGGCTATTTCACGACTTTCACCAAAGCTGGTCTATCCGTATCAAGGATGCGCTGAACGCTGGCCGCTTGCCCAAGGGCATCGAAGCGCTAGTCGAACAGCGAGTTGGGCTCAGAGAATCGGATATTTTATCCGTCGAGCGCCGGCGGTGGGAGGGCACGGACGCCGGACGTGAGAGTGGAATCGTCACGCTGGAGCGCCCCGCTACGCGGATTGTGCAGCGATCCGACCGGCACCTCTATGCTGCCCGGGCGAACCGGATCGTCGTCAGGCATCACCTGGGCCGGATCATTGCCGTCATCGAACTCGTTTCTCCTGGCAACAAGGACAGCCGGGCGGCGCTGCGCGATTTCGTCGAGAAAACGATCGAGTTTCTGCGCGCCCGCATCCACGTGCTGATCATCGATCTGTTTCCACCCACGCCGCGCGATCCGTTCGGGATCCACAAGGCGATCTGGGATGAAATCGAGGTGAAGCTTTTTTCGTTCCCGGCCGGCAAGGACCGAATCCTGGTGGCGTACGAAGCCAGCGGCGTGTGGACCGCCTACGTCGAGCCGGTCGGCGTCGGCGACGCTTTGCCTGACATGCCGCTGTTCCTGGCCGAGGGAATGCACGTCAAAGTACCGCTAGAGGCGACCTATCAGTCCACCTGGGATGCCAGCCCGGACGGAATTCGCGTCGCCGTCGAGACCGGCGTCCTGCCCGAAGCCGATGTCGAGTAGGTATTAGCCGCAGATCAACGCAGATCAGCGCGAATGGCGTTTATCTGCGCTGCCCGGCGTTAGTAGCTTCCCGCTGTGCGAAAGGCGGGAAAGCGGGCTATACTCTACTCGACTCGTCCGCCTGGAAAGTCACGTGAGCCAAGGCTCCTCAGAACCCCCCCAAGGCGAGTGGGGGGTGACGCTCGCGAACCCGCTGCGTGCACGAGTTGCCCCGCCATCGCGGGCGACGGAAGTGAATGACTGATAAGACCCTGATCCGCAATTTTGCCATCATCGCCCATATCGACCACGGCAAAAGCACGCTGGCCGACCGGCTGCTGGAACGCACCGGGGCCATTACGGCCAGGGAAATGCGCGACCAGTTCCTGGACGACATGGACCTGGAACGGGAGATGGGCATCACCATCAAGGCCAACCGGGCCACGATCTGGCACACCCACTACGGGCAGCGCTATATGCTCAACCTGCTGGACACGCCCGGACACGTGGATTTCCATTATGAGGTCTCGCGGGCGCTGGCGGCCTGCGAGGGCGTGCTGCTGCTGGTTGATGCCACGCAGGGCGTGCAGGCGCAGACGGTGGCCAATGCCTATCTGGCGATCGAGGCTGGGGTCGAAATCCTGCTGGTGATCAACAAGATCGACCTGCCGGCGGCCCACCCGGAAGACGTCGCGCTGGAAGTCGAGCAGGTGCTGGGCATCGATGCGTCGCAGTCGATCTTCGCCTCCGCCAAGACTGGGCAGGGCGTCGATGAAATCCTGACCGCCATCGTCGAGCGAGTTCCGCCGCCGGCGGGTGATCCGAACGGGCCGCTGCGGGCGCTGATCTACGACGCCAAGGCCGACGTGCACCGCGGCGTGATCTGCCACGTGCGGCTCGTGGATGGTGCCGTGAAACGCGGCGACACGATCGAGCTGATGGCGACGGGGACGAAGCATATCGTCACGGAGGTGGGCAAGTACTCGCCCAAGCCGGGCGTGGTCGACGAGTTGTCGGCCGGGGAAGTCGGCTACGTCATTGCCGGCATCAAGACCGTAGCCGAGGTCAACATCGGCGACACCATCACACATGCCAACCGTCGCGCCGCGCAGCGGCTACCGGGCTACAACCCGCCCGCGCAGATGGTCTTCTGCGACTTCTATCCCGGCCCGAGCACGCAGACGTCTGAGTTGCGCGAGGCACTCGAGAAGCTCTGGCTCAACGACAGCTCGTTCACGTTCGCGCCGGCCACTTCGGACGCGCTGGGCATCGGCTTTCGCTGCGGCTTCCTGGGCCTGCTGCACATGAAGATCATCCAGGAGCGGCTGGAACGCGAGAGCGATATCAGCCTGGTGCAGACCGCGCCCACCGTCACTTACGAAGTGAAGCTGCGCGACGGCGAGGTGGTGCACATCGAATCGCCCTCCGAGCTGCCCGACATGTCGCACGTGGAGGAAATCCGCGAGCCGCTGGTCAAGGCCGCGCTGATCATTCCGGCCGAGCACATCGGCGCCATCATGAATCTGTCGCTCGACAGGCGCGGCGTGCATCAGAAGACCGAGTACCTCTCTCCTTCGCGCGTCATGATGACTTATGAGTTTCCATTGGGCGAGATCATCTACGACTTCTATGACAAGCTCAAAGGCGCTACGCGCGGCTATGGGACGGTGGATTACGAGCTGACCGGTTTTCGCGCCGGCGACCTGGTGAAGCTCGACATCCTGGTGAACGGCGTGCCGGTGGATGCGCTGTCGGTGATCGTGCACCGCGAGAAGGCGGCCATGCGTGGGCGGCGGCTGATCCACCGCCTGAAGAAGGAAATCTCACGGCACATGTTCGAGATCCCGCTGCAGGCCGCCGTCGGCAGCAAAGTCATCGCGCGCGAAACCATCAAGCCCTTCCGCAAGAACGTGACGGCCAAATGCTACGGCGGCGACATCACCCGCAAGCGCAAGCTGCTCGAGAAGCAGAAGGAAGGCAAGAAGCGCATGAAGACCGTCGGCATGGTCGAAATCCCGCAGGAAGCGTTCATGTCGATCCTCGATCCGGGTGAGGATTGACGGAGGCAGAAGGCGAGCAGCGCATGAAAAGCGGTCGGGATGGTCAAAATCCCGCAGCAAGCGTTCGTGTTGATTGTCGATCCGGTGGAGGACTAGCGGGCTTGGTGAGCGTTGGGCTTGATGCCCGCCGTATTTCCATGGAGGGCCGGTTTTCTCATGCCCTGCCGCCGGGATTAACCCGGCGGCTCACTCGGCGGCTTACGCTTCGGCGGCGAAGGCGATGACGGCGCCATCGTCGTGCAGCGCGTTCGCATGGCGGTAGACGCGGCCCGGCATCCACGAGATGCCCCGCAGGTCGGATTCGAATCCAAGCTTGGCCGCGACGCCATCCACCAGGCGCTCGGCCAAGTCGAGATCGACGGCCAAACTGACGCCGGCGCTGCCGAGATGCAGCAGGCGCGCCGACCACAATTCGCCGTCGACTTGCAGCCGCAGACGAACGTGCGCCTGCGCCGCCGGCGACGAACCTGCCGACGGCGCGATCTCGCCGGTCAGCGCTTCCGACGCCAACGACGGCAATTCAATCGCGATCTGGGGAATCGATTCAACCATGTTCCATCTCAGTCGAAATCCGCGCGTCGCCCACGACACGTCACACACCGCAAGACGGCGTTCGCCGCGAAGCGCTGCGGCCGAGGCCGCGACGTGTCAAGGTTCGCCGGACCTATCGACGGAAATGGAACCCCCCTTGAGTTCGGCGCGCACGATTTCACGAAGCGACGCCGCGCGCAACGGCCACGGCCTGCCGCGCCGGCAGCGAGGCAGACTGTGGCGCGCACGATCCTGATTCCCAGTTGCGATTCAGCGCTACGCCCGGCGCGCGCTGAAGCAATCGCGGCAATAGACCGGACGGCCTTCCTTGGGCTGGAAGGGCACCTGGGTCGGCTGACCGCAGGCCGCGCACGTGGCGGGATACAGCTCCTTGCGCGGCCGCGCACCGCGATCGCCGCCGCCATAACCGCCGCGGCTCCCGCCGCCGCTGCTGGGACGTGCGCCATATCCGCCGCCACCACCGCCGCCACCGCCTCCTCCCCCGCCGCCGCCGCCGGCGCTGGTACTGCCGCGACGTTGTTCGCGGCATGTGCGGCAGCGCTTGGGCTCATGCTTGAAGCCGCGCTCGGCGTAGCGCTGCTGATCGGCGGCCGAATGGACGAACTCCGCCTGACATTCCTCGCACACAAGGACCTTGTCCTCAAACTCCATGATCTGGCTCCTGGGATGAATCACCAAACGAGACTACACGGGGGGCTGGCGGGTGCTGCGAGCATACGAATTCTAGTTGGGATGCTCACCCTTGGGAGATGAGAAGGACGGTCCTGTGAGTCAGCGTCATCCAAAGCCTGCCCGCCGGACTCTTGGCGGGTGGCGGATCGCCCCTGGGCCTCCGGAACCCGGGCCACCTGGCAGGCCACCCGTGACGGTGCGCCGTCGCGGATAACGCTCCTGCCCTCGTTCAACCTCAAGTATGCGACACGTAAGCCGCCCTGTCAAACGCTATGCGCGTCCGAACCAAAAAATCGCGGAGAATCTCGCTGACGAACGGGGCGCGCGGCACCCATGGTGGACGGGCATGGGAGGCAGTGGGGCCAGGCAACGGTCTAGATTCGCCGGTTTTCCGTCGGGCGGGCTCCGGGGCTTCACTCAATCCAATAGATTGCCAAGTCCACCAACAGCCGGACCGGTTCGGATACGCCAACAGGGCCGGGTCGATGATTCAGCGCGTACTGACCAGATACCCGATGGCGCTGAAGTAGACTCCCAGAAACGCCGCCAGGAAATACAGGATGATCATGATACATCCCTCGCCATTCGTCGCTGCCGCCATGAAATCCGCCGGCGGCTCGGGATTGCCCCTGCGGCGTGGACTCACGACCGGCGCCGCTTTGCCCCGGATATTTCGTCAGTTTGGCATGCCGGGTTGAAGAAGCGCGCCGGCATTCTGCCCGGAAAGGGCGGAATCGGACGCGGTCGGTGAGGTGCGGAAGGTTGCCGCCCGCCCGCCGGATTCCGAGAAGCTGAAGTACCACACGCTGCCCCAGGCCCGCATGAGGTCCGTCCCGATGATCACGTCGGGCAGGCCCTCGGTTTCGTAGGTCAGCACGCGTGCCTGCGGCACCGACAGAGCGCCCAGCACGTAGTGGCTGAGTCGCAGGTAGGTGTCCGCTGAACCCGGCGGCATGAGCAAGGCCCGCACGGCCGTGACGTTGGCCCCTGTGTCCAGGATGGCATCCGCAAAGGTCAATTCGTTGATCTGCACCGGGATATGCGCGGAGGTGAACGGTCCCGAGTTATTCAGGCTCGGGGCGAGCGGAACCTCGATGCCGCCGTCCGGAATCCGGTCGACCAGCGCGGCGCTGCCATCGCGATAATCCAGGCGCACGCAAGTGCCTGCCCGCCGGAAAAAGCCGGTGCCCAACGCATCACAGGCGCAGTTCGAGTCGCGCACGATCGCCCCGGAGGTGCGCAACTGGACGCCGGCCACCGTGTAGGTGAAGGGCGCCGTCAACCCGGCTTCCATCGCGCCGCTGAAGAGGATGATGGGCACCGAGCCCACGACCGGAAGCCCATAGGAGTCCGCAAGGATCAACTCGCCTTCAGCGCCGGTATCGACCAGCGCGTTTCCGGCCGAACGGCCCTCGATGGTCAGCGGCAGATTGAATTGCGGCCCGCGCGGCGCAACCGTCTGGTTGCAACCCGCCAGCACGAGAAGCAGTATCCACGGCTTGGACCGATGCGCGCCCATGCCCGTCCCGTTCCGAATGAACGTCACCCCACCGGCGGCGCAAACGCCGCCTATGCGCGCGTATCATACCAACAACGCGGCGTCATGTCACGTGTGGAGGCTGAAGCTATTGACTGGGAAACCCGGACGTCACGCGGCGCGGCGGCGTGTGGCCAGCGCGGATACGACCAGCGCCAGGCACCCCAGCGAGGCCGGCTCCGGAACCACCTGGAACCCCAGATGTAAGCCGCTGATTTCGTTGAAGGGCGGCGGCTGGAACACGTCGACGACCTGGTCCGGTTCTAGCATGATGGTGAGGCTGACCCCATTGGTGGTGCTGGTTTGGGTCCACTGCATGCCTGGTGTCAGTGGCACGGCTTGGTCGTCGCTCATCTGCGGACTGAAACTGATCAGCACGGGACCGGCGATACTCAACCCGCCACCTTCCGGAATGCTCGTGAAATCCAGATTCAACGTTAGAAAGTCGGAGGCCAGGAGACTGGTCGCATCCTGGGTGTTCAGATCAGCGGTGACATGGCCGGCCGCATCGACCTCCGTCAGAATCTGCCAGAGTTGCGCGCCGGGATTGTTGGGATCATCCATCTGGCCTTGCGTGCCGATGGTCAGCGCAGCGTTGCTCGTGAACACACCGTCGCCATACGTGAGCAACGCGCCGTAATTAGGATCGATGAGCTGAGCGCGGCCGATAGGGGCGGATACGATGGCAAGGCTGGCGCAGAGCACAACGTGAACTGGACGGAACATACTCTCTCTCCTCCGGCGCTGGCCTGAAAAAACTGGGCACAGCGCTCCCGGTCTCGCCGGAACAGAAACTCTCTCTCGTAACAGCGTAGCCGAAACCGCCCCGCGATTCCAGTGGGCATCCCAGAATTCCGGATCTTGCACCGGCTGCAAGCGCGCCGTCCGATAACGCGCCCTTCTCGAAAAATACACAAAAACACGGGCGTTGAAGCTGGACTCATTGCGCAGGCGACAATACGATCAACGTAACGGGTGCCGGCGAAGCAGCGTTGAAAACTGGCGCTCGTTGTGAGGGGGAGGAAGTGAGAGAAGCGGGTCAGCAGACCAACCGGCAGTAGCCACTTCCGCGGGGCTCTCTCCGCGACGCTGACTTCGATCTCCGCGATTCAACACGCTCAGGCGGTGTACTTAAGTCTCGTGAATAGCTCGCTTTAGGAGAGGATGGAGGTGAGCCATGCAGGCTCGGCGCCCGAGTCGCGGTACGCGTCGTCTTCGGTGGTTGCTGGTACCGGCGGGACTATTGATCGCGCCCTGCGAGAGCCCTTTGCAGCATCCGCCGCCCGGCACGCGGACGTTCCTGGGTATCGCCATCTCGTTCGGACAGGCATCGGCGCCCATGTGCCAGCAGCCGATCGATGCCGACGTGATCCTGGTGCTGGACCGCACCGGCAGCATCGCGCCGGAGCTAATCGCGGCCGAGGCCGCGGCCGCGAACCATTTGTTGGACATCCTGGGTACCAGCCCGTCTCCGCCACGCGTGGCGCTGGCGCGCTTCGGCGATGACGCCTTCGGCCCGCCCGCGGCCGAGGTTCTTCAGCCGTTGACGCTCGACTATACCGCGGTGGGCGCGGCGATCGGTACCTTTGCCACGGGCGGCAACAGCGTGTTTGGCGGCTCGAACTTGCGCGACGCCATTGAAACGGCACACGGCGAACTGTGCGCTGACGGGACGCAGCCGCGGCGCGCGATGATCCTGGTCTCGGATGGTAACCCGAATAATCCGAGTAATCCGGAGACGGCGCGGCAGGCCGCGCTCGCGGCCGCCGTCGTGGCCCGCGCGGCGAATAGTTGCGGCAAGGGCACCAGCCCGCCGACGAAGATTTTCGCGGTGCAAATCAGCAACGATCCGGTGGGGCCGGGCGGTGTGGAGTTGATGGCGGCGCTGGCGACCAACTCGGCTGCGGATCAGCCGGATCCCGCGGCTGAAAACGCCGACAACGACTGCTTCTTCATCGGCGGCGTGAGCGGTGAGCTGCTGATGCCCGTATTCGAAACCATCGGCGGGATTCTGTGCGCCAACGACTGCAATCACAATTTCATCCCCGACGATTTCGAACTCGCCAACTGCCCGCCGGGCAACCCCGCGTGTGCCGATTGCAATAAGAACGGCATTCTGGATGAATGTGATATTGCCGACGGCACCAGTTCCGACTTCAACCAGGATGGTATCCCGGACGAATGCCAGTGTGAGATCTTCGGCGATGGCCAGGAAGGCGTGATCAATCCCTTCGATTGCAACAACGACGGCATTCCGGATGTGTGCCAGGTGGATACGGACGGCGACGGGATCATTGATCCGTGCGACAACTGCCCGCTGGTGCCGAATCCGAGCCAGACCGATGCGGACGACGATGGGCGAGGCGATGCCTGCGATAATTGCCCCACGGTGGCCAACGCCGATCAGGCTGACATGGACGGCGACGGCGTGGGGGACGTCTGCGACAACTGCCCGACGGTGGCCAATGCCAATCAGGCCGATTCGAATAACAACGGCATTGGCAATGCCTGCGAGAGCGGTCCGCCGCCGCCAGCATGTAGCGAACTGGATTCCGACGAGGACGGCGTCAACAACTGCATCGACATCTGCCCCGGAACGCCGCCCGGCGAGCCCGTCGACGCGCAGGGCTGCGCGTGCAGCCAGATCCCGAGCATGAACGCGGACGCCGACGCTGACGGCTTCACGATCTGCCAGGGGGACTGCGACGATAACGATCCCACGGTCTTTCCCGGCGCGCCGGAGATTTGCGATGGGAAAGACAACAACTGCGATGGCGTGATCGACGAAGGCTTTGACGCCGACGGTGACGGCTTCACGACTTGCGGCGGCGATTGTGACGACAACAATCCCGCGGTGCACCCGGGGGCCGTCGAAGTCTGCGACGGGATCGATAACAACTGCGATGGTCAGATTGACGAAGGCTTTGATGCTGACGGTGATGGGTTTACGGTCTGCGGCGGCGACTGCGATGACAGCAACCCGGCCGTCCACCCCGGCACGACGGAAGTCTGCGACGGGGTTGACAATAACTGCGACGGCCAGATCGATGAAGGCTTCGATGCCGATGGCGACGGCTTCACGATCTGCGGCGGCGATTGCGACGATGCCGATCCGAACGTACATCCGGGCGCGCTGGAAGTGCTGAATGGCATCGACGACAATTGCGATGGCCAGATCGACGAAGGGCTGGAGAATCCGCCGGAGGAGCCCACGCCAGGACAGGGCGTGCCTACGGCGGCACGCAGCCGCCGCCCCTGCGGCATCTATAACGGTGTGGCCATGATCGGGCTGCCGCTCTCGTTGCTGTTGTGGTCGGTCAGTCGGTCCACGCGCCGCCGAAATCTGCCCTAAGGCGGCGCGCGGGCGTGCGAGAAACCCGTGGAACCGTCTTCAGCCACTGCGACCGTCGTCGCCGTCATCGATGATCTGATTTTCGAGACGAAAATCCGCGCCACGGCGCGGGCGGTGGG
>DASXUA010000247.1:0-2163 GCA_036505095.1 Phycisphaerae bacterium | reverse complement strand
CGCTCCACTTCAGCAAGGGTCAACGGCGTCGAATGACGGACGTTCAGTCTTGGTCTGCGCGACCCCCAAGACCCACCGTCAAAGCGGACGTGCTCGTACTCCGGCTCCGTGCCAGAACCTGCCGTGAGCATGCGCAGCAACAACTGCGGCCCCTGCCTCGCACGCCCTTGCTGCCATCTGCTCGTCACGTTGCGGTAAGCACACTCTCGCTCACATTGGGCTAGTACCTCGTCACAGTGATTTTGACTCTTTGGGTAGGAGCTTAGGGTAGGCGCGGCCCATTTTGTCGCGTGCTTTCTCAGTCGTGAACATCCATTTTATGCGGGAGCGTGAAGTATTGCGCCGGCGCTCCCAGGCAGCGATTTCGGACACGAGGCGTTCCTTGCTGTCGATGCGCCGATCCAGGCATTGACTGCGCAGCACGCCAATCTCGATCTCGACCATGTTCAACCAGCTGGCGTGCTTGGGGACGTAGTGGAACTCCAGGCGGTGCAGAAGGCGATGGGCTTCGGCAGGCGGGAAGGCCTGGTAAAGTGCGCCGGCCGTGTGGGTCGATAGATTATCCAGCACGACGCGGATGCGCTCCGCTTTGGGAAAGTGAACGTCGACGAGCTCGCGCATGCAGGTCGCGAAGTCGATGGCGGTGCGGCTGTCGGTAACTTTGACCTTGCGCCAGGGCCGATGCACGTCAAGGAAGATGAACAGGTTGGCGGTGCCGTTGCGCTTATACTCACAGTCGTAGCGCTCCAGCTGGCCCGGCTTGGCCTTGTTGGGTTGGCGAACCTCGCCGATGAGCTGGGTCGGGCTTTCGTCGAAACAGACCACCGGACGCTTCCGATCGGGCTCCACAGCATAGAGGTCGAGCACATCTTCCATGCGGGCGACGAACTCGCCATCGACCTGCGGGATGCACCACATGTCCTTGCGCCAGGGCTTGAGCTCGTTTTCCGCCAAGCGCCGGCGCACGGTCTCGCGAGAGACGTTGTCGTGCTCGGTGAGCCTGACCAGTTCATCGGCCAGCAGCTCCAGCGTCCAGCGGGCGCGGCCTTCGGGCGGGTTCGAACAGGCCGTTGCGACCAGCAGGGCCTCCTCTTTGCCGGAGAGCTTGCGGTCCGCTCCAGGGCGCGGCTCTTCACTGAGCGCCGCCTCCAGGTTGCCAATCACGAAGCGGCGCTTGGTCCGATAGACGGTCGAGCCGCCTACCCCAACGCTCCTCGCGATCTCCTCGTCGCTGACGCCGGCATCCGCAGCCAGCAAAATCTGCGCACGCTTCAGCTTGCGCGCGGCGTGCCGGCCGCCGCTGAGGAGAGCCTTCAGCTCATCGCGTTCAGTTTGGCTGAGCTCGACCCGATAGCGTACATTCATCCGTGCCTCCCCGATCGCTGGAGGCACGGATGAGCAACTGAATCAGATGGCCGGCGTGAGTCCTTCCGCAAAAACCTTCACGCCCAAGCAGGGCCAGTACTTGGCGTATATCCACCTGTACACGCGCCTGCATCGCCGGCCGCCGGCGGAAGCCGACATCCAGCAATATTTTCGCGTCGCACCGCCTTCCGTTCACCAGATGGTGTTGACGCTCGAGCGTGCAGGCTTCATCAGACGGCAACCGGGTGCCGCTCGCAGTATCGAAGTCCTCGTCGATCCGAAACTCCTCCCCGAGCTACTGTGACCGCGGATTCAACACGTCACAATCACTGCGACCAGGTACTAGTTGGCCCGCGGCAATTCGACAGACGGCAGCGCCAGGGCTAGGCTTCGCGCGGGCGGCGATGATGCGCGGGGCCGGATGGCGAGCGAGAAGGGGCGGCTGGCGGCAGACGGCGCGCGGGCGGAGGCGGAGCCTTTCTCCGAGCTTTGCCGCAAGGTGGTGCTGTGCATCACCGAGGACTGGTTCGCGCTCTCGCATTTCCGCCCCCTGATCGCCGTGCTGAGGCAAGTCGCGCACGCCGTCGTGGTGATCACACGCTCGTCGGGGCGCCTCGCCGAGATCGAGGCGCTGGGCGCGCGCGTGATCGACTTCGATTTCCGCCGGTCGTCGAGCCATCCCGCGCGCGAAGCGGCTTCGGCGTGGGCGCTGGCGCGCATTCTCGAAGCCGAGAGCCCCGATGCCGTGCACCTGGTGGCCATGAAGCCTGTGGTGCTCGGCGGCCTCGCGCTCAAGCT
>DASXUA010000246.1:0-9662 GCA_036505095.1 Phycisphaerae bacterium | reverse complement strand
TCCTGACCCGATGCACCGCCAGGTCTTCGGTGACAGGATCGCAAAGCGCCTTTCCCGTGCGTATGTCGAACATGCCTTGGTGCAGTGGGCATTCGATGACGCAGCCCTCGAGGTAGCCGTCCGACAAGCTGACGCATTCATGGGTGCATATGTCGTCGGTCGCGTATATCTCCCCTTCAACCTTGTAGAGCGCGATCGGCTTTCCTCCTACTGTCGCGGCAACGACTTGGCCTTCGGGTATTTCGTCCACGGCCGCGGCGCGCTCCCAGGTTTCCTGCGGTTGAATCATGGCTCTAACTCCCCCTCGATCTGGATGGATTGTCAAGCGTGATGTACACGATGAGCGGGTGCACCTGAATCGCCGTGTCGCTTGCGATTCCATTCTTGATCGCGCGTCTTAGCCGCCGCTACTGATCGCCGAACCAATGCTTGAAAACCCTTTCGCACAGCACGACCGCCCCGTACAGCATCAGCCCCACCGCGCACAGCACCAGAATGCACGCGAGGCTCAGGTCGGTTTGCTGACGCGACGACGCGAACAGGATCAGGTAGCCGAGCCCCTCTTGCGAGGCGATGAACTCACCGACGACGATACCTATGATGGCGAGCGTCACCGCCACCTTCATACCGCTGAACAGGAACGGCAACGCACTGGGAAAGCGCACGCTCAGCAGCACCTGCCAATCGGTCGCGCCCACGGATCGGCACAGCCGCAACATATCACGTGGCAGCGACTGCAAACCCGCGGCGGTCGCAACGAGGATCGGGAAGAAGCTGATAAAAATCGAGAAAGTCACCCGCGACGGCAGGCCGATCCCCAGCCAGACGATGAACAGCGGTGCCAAGGCAATCTTGGGTATCAGCTGGAACAGGACAACATTCGGGTAGATCGCCTTGTTCAGCACCGGCGACCACGTCATCATCGCGGCGAGCAGCACGCCAAGTGGAATCGAGATGCCGAACGCGAGCAACGTTTCCAGCGTCGTTGGCAGCGCGTGCTTCAGAATCAGGCGATAGTGCTGCGCGAGTTGGTCGAAAACCGCGGAGGGCGGTGGGAGGATTGCTTCGGGAACTTTCGCCCAGCGCACAACGAATTCCCAGGCAAGCAGCACGAGCACTGCCAATCCAATTGGCAGCAGCACCGCGGAGAAATGACCGGCCAGACCAAGCCTCCCAACCAACAGGTGTAGTGCTACGGGCTCTTCGAGTGCGAGTGCCTGGCCGGGCTCTTTCATGGCCCGTTCAGTGAATTGTGGTCGCATGCTGCGTGCGACGGGCCTCGTTGATCCGCCCGCGCAAATGCCCACAGATCGCATTGAACTCGGCTGCTTCGGTGAGCGCGAAGTCGCGGGGCCGGACAAACGGAATGCACACTTCCTCGACGATGGTCGCCGGCCGTCCTCCCATCACCAGTACGCGGTCCGACAGCAACACGGCCTCGCGGATGCTGTGCGTCACGAACAGCGCGGTCTTGCGGTAGCGCTCCCACAAGTCCAGCATTAGCACGTTTAACTCGTCGCGGGTGATCGCGTCCAGCGCGCTGAATGGCTCGTCCATGAGCATGATGTTGGGGTCGCCGATCAGCGCACGGCAGATCGACACGCGTTGGCGCATGCCGCCCGAGAGTTGCGACGGCTTTTTTCCGATGGCCTCGCCCAGCCCCATCATCTGCAGCAATTCACGCGCACGAGCGGTGTAGGCCGCGCGCGGGCGGCGCATCATGTCGATCGGAAAGAGTACGTTGTCCAATGCGCTCTTCCACGGCAGCAACATGGGGTCCTGGAAGATGATGCCGGTCTCCGAACGCGGGCCGGTGACTGGAGTCCCCCCAAGCTGAATGCTGCCTCCGCTGAGCGTCTCCAGCCCTCCGACCAGCATCAGGAGCGTGCTCTTGCCACAACCGCTGGGACCGAGCAGCGTGACGAATTCGCCCTCGTCGACGGCGAAATTCACTCCGCGTACCGCCTCGAATGCGGCCGCACCCTCGCCGTAGATCTTGCGCAGACCCTGGCAATGGATGACGCCAGGCATCCTGCTACCCCTTGTTCAGCAGCTGCGCGTATTTTCCGGTTTTGGCCTTGACCGTCTGCCATTCGGCGGCGCTGAGCTTCACAGCGCCATTGGGGAAGTTGACCGCGTAGCGCTCGGGCGGAGGGGGCTCGGGATCGTCAGGCTTGCCGGTGTACTGCTTCACCAGCTTGGCCTGGTCGGCGAGTTTCTTGAGATCGGTATAACCGATGCCGAACTGCTCGGCCTCAGGCACGGTGTTGCACACCGCGATCATGCCGACGCCGAGCTCGGTGAACAGCTTGCCGTTCTTGCCGGTGGCCAGCTCCGGATGCTCCTTGAGGTGGCGCTCGACCGCCTCGTCGGGATTGAGCATCGACCACTTCATGCCCTCCTCGAGCCCCTCCTGAACATTCGCGACGAGCTGCTGGTTCTTCTTCAAGTAATCGCTGCGCACCATGGTATTGACCCAGTAGAACTGCAGGCCGTAGTCGGAAAACTTCATCAGCCGGACCGGGAAGTTTTGCGTAATGAAGTTCGGAATCGAGCTCATGCCGAAGGCGATCATGCAATCGACCTGCCCGTTGATCACCGATTGTTCGATGATCTGCGAATCGAGCGACGTCACCTTTACGGTTGCCGCATCAACCCCGGCGGCCTTGAGGTACGCCGGCAGAAACGGCGTATCGCCGCCACCAGCAGTGACCCCGATCGACTTGCCGGCGAGATCCTTCGGCGTCTTGATCGGCCCGTTCGCGGGAACTAGGATGCCCATGAACGATTCGTAACCCTGCGTGCCGATGATTTGCAGATCCAGCCCGCGCATCACGCTTAGCACCACCGCGCCGGTGGCTGCACCGCCCATATCAAACTTGTCGCCGGCCACCCCGTTGATCGCGCCCATCGAGCCGAAGCCGCGGCTGATTTCCACATCGATGCCACGTTTTTTCCAGAAGCCGAGCTGGCGCGCCATATAGACAAAAGCGTATTGCCCGGTTGGCAGCCACGACAACGTGTAGCGCACCTTGGCCTGCTGCCCGATCGCCGGGAACGACAGCGGAGCAAGCGCTCCGAGCGTCGCGACCGCGGCGCCGCCCTTGAGCAGCTTGCGTCGACCGGGTTTGGGTGCCTTGCGCTGCAACCTGCGCATATCGGTCATGGCGATCTCCTTATGGAGCGTAGGGAACTAAGAACGAGGCGCAGCAGGAATCGCGGCGCGGGCCGCTGCTTCCTGGCGCTGCAGCTCACGAATGATCTGACGGGCATGCAAAAGGCCGCGATCGGCGTCGATCGCGACGCTGGATTTGACGTCCTCGGGGGTTGAGCCGCGCAAATCCATGTCAAGCGAACGCTGCTGTCCCTCGTAGATCGCCAAGTCTTCGAGCACCACCTGATGTGCTTGCCGATAGAACTCGGGCCTTCCCGCTGGCGGCACCGCGGCGAGCTCGTGCGCGAGCGCCCAGAATTGATGAGTCGTGGAGTACGTTTCCGGCGTAATGCCGTGGAAGACCTGAAATCCCCACTCGCCCTGCGTGTCGATGCGCTCGCCTCTCGCCGGACGCCAGCCGCAGCGACCTGAGCCGTTGTTGATGAAAAAATAGGCTGGTGGACAAAACTCGGACAACTGCCATCGATCGAAACTGTCCCGGTGCCGACCGAACTCGGCATACGTTCGCGCGGCGGGCACCCCGTTCATGTCCCGGGTCACGCGCACCTTTTCCCCTTGACGCGCGAAGTGCACCGCCGCCTCCTCGGCGACGGCTGCGTTACCGATGGTCGAATTGTGTACATACGCGACGTGAGACAGATCCAGCAGGTTGTCCACGATCAGCAGGTAGTTGCACCTTATGTGCAACCTGACCTTGGTCACGCCCCAGTCTGGATCCGAAAGGCGGGGAAAGCTGACGATGCGGCTCGTATCGGCCTGTGTCGGATCGCCCATCCAGACCAGCACGAAGCGGTCGCGCTCGACGGCGGGATAAGCCTTGACGCGCATGTCATCCGGCTGCGGCTGGCCTGGAATCTTGATGCATTTGCCGGCGCAGTCGTACACGAGCCCGTGGTATCCGCATTGCAGCGAATCACCGACAAGTTTTCCGGCCGACAGCGGCAGTCGCCGGTGCGCGCAGCGATTCTCGAGCGCGACCACGGTGCCGTCGAGCTTGCGGAACAGGACGATGTCTTCGTTGAGCAACGTGCGCGCGAGCGGCTCCCGGCTCACCTCGTCGTCCCACGCCGCGACGTACCAATAGTTACGCAGGAACATGAACTTCCTCGGCCGCCGGAACGGGGCCGCCGCGCTCGGCGTCGAGCAAGCGGTCGATCAGGCGCCGTGCCTGCAGCGGGCCGTTGTCGTAGCCGATGTCGAGCAACGGAGCGTCCGGCCGCAGATCGAGCATCCGCTGCTGCGCCGTGAACACCGCGATGTCCTCGCCGATCACTTCACGGCATTGGCGGTGAAATTCGGCAGTGCCTTCCGCGTCGTCCGCGCCGAAGTCATGGATGACCGCCCAGAAATAGTTGGTGGTGCGGTCCATTTCCGGCGTGATGCCGTGGCATACGATGAATTCCCATCGCTGCTCGCCGCTTCGTCCTTCGGGGGCGCCCGTTCCGGCCTTGGCCGAGCCGTTGCGGATGACCGCCGTGCATGGAGCGCGGAAATCGGTGATTTGCCAGCGGTCGATGTTGCCGTCGTAACGACCGAACTGCGCGTAGGTTCGCGCCGGCGGCACGTCGAGCGTCCAGCGACTGGTCTGCACGCCTGTTTCGCTGCGCGTCGTCTTGACGACCGCATCGTCGGCGAGCTCCCTGCTGCCCACCGTCGACGCATGCACGAAGGCCAGATGCGACAGGTCGAGAAGGTTATCGATGATCAACTGGTAATTGCACTCGATGCGGGCGTGCAGCTTGGTGTGTTGCCAACCGGTCTTGGCCATCCAGGGAAAGCTTGTGATCTTCCCCGCATCGGCTCTGGTGGGATCACCCATCCATACCCATATGACACTGTCCTGCTCCACCACGGGATAGCTCCGTACGCGTGCCGTCCGCGGTATCTTCTGCTGGCCCGGGATACGAACGCAGGCGCCTCCGCAGTCGTACTGCAGCCCGTGATAGCCACACTCGATGATATCGCCGCGCACGCGTCCCAGCGATAGCGGCATGCTGCGGTGAACGCAGCGGTCCTCGAGGGCCGCAGGCACACCGTCGGTCCGACGATAGAGTACAACCGGCTCTCCGAGCATTATGCAGCCGAACGGCTTGCCCGGCACGAGCTCATCGGACCACGCAGCCACGTACCAGGCATTGTGCACGAACTGCGACCCGTCACCGTTCAAATTGTGAGCCAACATCATTCGTTCTTTCACGCAATCGAAGGTGCCGACAACCGTGCGACCGCGGCAGATGAAGGCTCTTTGGATTCGGCTTGCAGGCGCTGATCAAATATGCGGCGGGCCAACGCGAGTCCCTGATCGGCGTGAATGGCCGCGGTCGAGTGCAGGTCGCGCGCCGAGAGACCGCGATGATCGGTATCGAGCGCCTTTTGCTGGACGAGGAAGATATCGCGGTCCTCGGTGATAATCTGGTCGCACTGCCGCAGGAACTCGGAAATCGCCGCCTCATCGCCGAACGTCGGGGCGTAGGCGACGTATCGGAACTGGTGTGTCGTTCTTTCGGTTTCCGGCGTGAGACCATGCAGGACATCGAAGCCCCAGGCGCCGTGACTCCAGATATCGTCGTCGGCGGAAATCGGGACGCTGACATCCGAAGAGCCGTAACTCACCCGGACGTAACTGGGCGGAGAGTACTCGGACACCTGCCACAGATTCACGCGGCCTTGGTATCCTCCGAACTGAACAAACGTCGGCGAAGGCATGACATTGCGGACCCAGCGCTTGATCTGTACCGTGTCCCCGGCGCGCTCGGTCTTGACCACCGCATCCTCGGCGAGCGCCGGGTTGCCCGTCGTGGTGCTGTGCACGTACGCCAGATGCGAAAGATCGAGCAGGTTGTCAATGACTAGCTGAAAGTTGCACGACAGGTGCAGCTTGATTCGATGACGCTCTAGACCTGGCGCTGCGAGTTGGCTGAAGTTCGGAATCAGGCCCGGATCGGCCAGTGCAGGATCGCCCATCCAAATCCACAGGTAAAAGTGGCGGTCGACAAGGGGATAGGTCCGCACCCAGGCGCCGGCGGGAATGCTTTCGCTCGGTTGCCCGGGAATCTTCACGCACGATCCGGTGCAATCGTAGACCAGCCCGTGGTAGCCGCACTGCACCTGATCGTCGATGAGGCGTCCCATCGACAGCGGCAGCCGGCGGTGGGCGCACCGATCCTCGAAAGCGACTG
Source organism: Phycisphaerae bacterium (assembly GCA_036505095.1). Lineage (GTDB taxonomy): Bacteria > Planctomycetota > Phycisphaerae > UBA1845 > UBA1845 > DASXUA01. The sequence goes on along the minus strand of DASXUA010000246.1, from coordinate 3,308 downwards.
GCTTGCCGTCGCGGGTGCGATAGATGACAACGGCTTCGCCGAGGTAAGTACGCGCCATCAGGTGGCGCCCGAATTCATCCGAGAACCCTGCCGCATACCACGCGTTGCGCACAAACACGGCTGCCCCTCCGGGACACGACGCTCTAGGACATTCTGAATGTACACGCCGCCGGCCGATCGTCACGCTGTCGGCAGCGGCAACCTAAATCAATCCGTACCTAGTGGCGCGATGGGTCATTGTCATCTCAGTTCATCGTGACGAAACCTCAGTTCAGCTGTAGTTCCGCACGGACGCGGTTCAGAAAGCCAACCGCATCGTGACGCAAGGGACGCCGCCGACTGCGCCTTGAATGGCTATGAATTTGACTGGCGCGACAAAACACTTCTCAGGCGCGCAGCTCGCACGCAAGTCGATGTTAAGGGATTGCAGCGCGCATTTCATGCAAATCGGCGCGTAATTGATATCAAGCCAGACATCAATTATGCCCTCTCGGATTGACCCATCGCGTAACTAAGGGCGCGACTTTCTGGAAACTTGCGCCCATAGGGCCTTGGCCCGAGTCATGAAGCCCCGTTGCACGTTCGCTCCGGCCCGCACCGTGACTTGGACGGCGGGGTCTCGGTAGTTGCAGAGGGCCGTATCGCGCGGACGTGCTTCGGGCTCAGGCACCGCGTTTTCCGCCGATGCGTCGGTCTTGCCCAAGAAGCAGGATCGCGCCCGATCATGGCCGCTATACGCGGCAGCCGATTGGGCCGGCCGCGCGCCAACTGGCCCAAGTGGTCGTTCGGGCGGGACTGCTGCCACGGATTCGCCGCGGCGAAACTCCTGCAGCGCACAGAGTACGGCACGCACGATGCCGACATAGCCGGTGCAGCGGCAAAGATTGCCGGAAAGCTCGACGCGAACGCGTGCTTCGTCGGCGCCGGGCAATCGCAAGATGATGTCGCGCGCGGTCATCAGCATTCCGGGCGTGCAGAATCCGCACTGCAGGCCGTGCTCCGCGGTGAAGGCACGGCGCAGCGCCACGATGATCGGATCGTGTTCGAGGCCCTCGATCGTCGTGATCTCGGCGCCATGGCAGAGCACGGCATAGGTGATGCACGCGCGCGCCGGCTGGCCATCGATCAACAGCGTGCAGACCCCGCACACGCCCTGTTCGCATCGCAAGTGAGTGCCGGTGAGATGCAGCCGGTCGCGCAAGAGATCGGCGAGATGGGTGCGCGGCTCGACGCTTGCGGAAACCGCGCGTCCGTTCACCCTCAACTCGATCGGCGTCACAGCGGCACTGCCTGGTCGAATGCCCGTTGTAGAACCACGACGTGCTGCCGGCGGGCGACCGGATCGACGACGCCGGCCTGATCAAGCAACCGCAGCACCGCGGCCTCGTCCACGGCAAAAGCATCGCCCGTCGACGAACCGCCGTGCCCTAGCAGGCGCGCATCCGTGACGATGATTGGCTTGCCACCCGTCGCGCCGATGACGGCGCGAAACCGCTCACGCGCGGGATCGCTCAGTACGGCGCCGATCGCCAGGGCGAATTCGCCCATCCTGCGGCAAAGCTTGTTGTAACCCCAACGACCGCCGGGCGAGAGGCGAGGGATGCGGATGGCTTCCAGCAGCTCACCGGGTCCAAGCGCGGTTTCGAACGCGCCCACGACGAACTGCTCGATCGGCATGCAGTGCGCGCCGGCGGGACCAGCGATCAGGCATTGCGCACCGAGCGCACACAAGGCTGATACCCAGTCGGCCGCCGGATCCGCGTGACACACGCTGCCACCGATCGTCCCCCGGTTGCGAACCGCGCGATACGCCGTTCGCATGGCCACCGCCGACAGCATGGACAGGCCGCGGTTCGGCAATCGGCCATCCTCGATGTTGCCCGTGGTGATGCACGCGCCGAGCGTCACCGCTTCATCGTCCTCCTCGACGCGGGTCAGCGCCGGAATTCCGGTAATATCGACGAGAACGCGGGGCTGGACTAGCCGAAGATTTAGCATCGGACCCAGTGACTGTGCACCGGCCACTACCTTCACCGCGCCATCCGCCGTGATCAGCATGCGCGTGGCTTCGGCGACGCTGCCGGCGCGTACGAAGTCGAACGCAGCCGGCTTCATGCGCGAGTCGGCCCGCCGCCGGACGCAGCGGCCGCGTCGATCGCCGTCAGGATTCGCGCAGGTGTCAGCGGCAGGTCGTGCACGTCGGCGCCGAGCTTGGAGAGCGCATCGTTGACCGCCGACACGATCGCGGCGGGAGGCCCGACGGCTCCGCCCTCGCCGATGCCCTTCAACCCGAATTCCGTATAGGGCGACGGCGTCTCCATGTGCAGCACCCGGATGTCCGGCACTTCCGTCGCTCCCGGCAGCAGGTAGTCCATGAGCGTCGACGCCAGCGGCTGACCCTGCGCGTCGAACGGCATCGCTTCGTACAGGCAGGTGCCGATGCCCTGCGCCGTCCCGCCGCAGATCTGGCCATCAACGATCATCGGATTGACGAGCACGCCGCCGTCCTCGACCACGACGTAATCCAGCAGCTCGATCATTCCCGTCGCCGGATCGACCGCCACCACGGCGGCGTGCGCGGCGTAGCTGAACGTTCCCGTGTCGCGCTCGGCCCGGTATCCGGCGGTCGCCTCCAGCCCGCCGGTGTCCACGTCGGGTGGAAGATTCTGCGGCTGCAGATACCACGCGCGCGCAACCTCGCGCAACGTCACGCTGCGGCCATCCCGGGCGATCGCTCGGCCATCCGAGACTCTGACTTCGGAGGCATCCGTGTGCAACAGCCATGCGCCGACTTTCGCGGCCCGCGCGGCGACCATGCGCGATGCGCACGCAACGGCACCGCCGCCAAGAACCACCGAACGCGACCCCCAGGTTCCCGTCGAGTATGGCGTACAAAGCGTGTCGCCCTGAATCAATCGAATTCTTTCAATCTCGACGCCCAGAATCTCGTGCGCGATCTGAGCGAAACTGGTCTCATGTCCCTGGCCGTGCGAATGCGTTCCGACGCGTATCTCGACATGGCCGTCAGTGGTGAGACGAACCGTTGCCTGTTCCAAGCCGGGTACCACGGGGCGCCCCCACTTGGCGAGCACCGCGGTTCCATGTGCTCCCTGCTCGCAAAAGAACGACAGACCCACGCCAACCAGCCGTCCATCCGGCGAATCTCGCTCCTGGCGTGCCCGCACCTCCGAAAACCGGATGGCGTCCACCGCGCGGCGCACGCATTCGGGGTAGTCGCCGCTGTCGAAATGCTGTCCCGCTACGTTATCGAAAGGCATCTGCTCCGGACGGATCAAATTGCGCAGGCG
>DASXUA010000245.1:0-4120 GCA_036505095.1 Phycisphaerae bacterium | reverse complement strand
GCTTTGTTTCGGACGCGCCATTTTTGAAAATAGGCCTTTCCGGATCGATCTCTAGTGTCTCAGGAGGGAAAACACGCTCTCGTACCAATCGCGCGGACCTAGGGTTTCTGCGAACGGCTTTGGCGGATATAGTGAGGGCTGTATTGAAGTCCGTAAGGAGTCGTGACCTTCAGGGCGGCTTTCTCGCGAAAGAATTCCTGCCTGGACCGATGGATCGCGGCCAGTTCCTCCTCGGTGCAATCGCGCATGGTGATCTCTTCGCGCGGTACGAAGAAAACCTGTCCGATTGGCATGTTCTGCACTCCGGGAATCCCCTCCCCCGGCTGCAGGACATAACGGAACTCAGTTTCGTGCGCATACCAATCCGTTTCGACCCGAACGACCAGCATCGGAGCAACCGGCCGCTCGATCATGTTGAAGATCGGAGTGTAAACGGTGTCCCAGCCAGGCGGCGTCTGGAAGTTGGTCGCGCCGCGGAGTGAGATCCCGCCCGGCGGTGTGCCGAGGTCTTCGGGAACGATAAACGCTCGCGCCAGGCTCAGGGCGGTTTCCCGAGATATCGGCGGTTTCCCGCTCATGAACGCGACCTCTTCCTTTATCATTCCGATGCCTCCCACCGGAAGCGTCACCGCAACGGAGAACATGGCCTCCCACTTCCCTCCGGGCGTGCTCAGGCAATAGATAAACTGGTACCGCCCATCCCCCTGGTACTCAATGTGAAACGATTCATTCTGATCGAGCGGCGGATAGACCAGAAATCCAAGAGCGCTCCCAGCCTCTAATACGGGACAATGCCGCGCGTGCTGCGGCAGGAGAGGCCGCTGACTTTCGCGGCGCGGCTTCACGCCTACACCCGGACGAACCGAGTTGGGAAATAGTCGAACTTCCATTCGCGTATATTAGGCCATGAACGCGAGCTTGTGGATGGGGAAAATAAGGCGCATTTGTTGTATAAATGCCGGCATGCGAAAAAAGCTGCTGGTTCTGTTTTTCGCCGCTGTTGCGGGCGGCGCCAATTCACGTCCCGCGGACGCCGCGGATGTGCGTCCCAGGATTCGCGCGGTCACAACGTTCATCGAGATCGACCAGAACAACTACGCCTCGCGGATTGAGGACGCGCAGAAGTTCCTGGCAGCCGCAAAGGATGCCCTGAACAAGGCGGGCTTCGAAGGAGCCGGCGGCCGGATCACCACTCAGCCCTTTCCGCAATACACCAGGGGCATGAAGGCCGAGGATGCCATCGCCTTTGTGGGTAAGCTGCGCGAAGCGGCCTCAAAAGAACGAAGCGGCCTCAACATCGGGGCCGCCATGGTGCACGACAACGACGATACCGCGCCGGTTTCGCTGCTCGTTGAAATCCTGGCGAAGGTGAGCGTCAACGCAAATCTGATTACCGCTGACGAACAAGGCATTCACTGGAAGGCCATCCGGCAGGCAGCGAAGGTCATCAAGCAACTCTCGGAGCGCAGCCCGCACGGCGACGCCAACTTCAACTTCGGCGCCATCGCGATGATGAAACCCTACGGGCCGTACTACCCGGGTTCGTATCATCTGGGCAAAGGCCACGCCTTTGCGATTGCCATGGAAGGAGCGGAAGTCGTCGGCGAGGTGTTTCGGCAATATCAGGATCCTGTCGAAGCCGGGAAGCATTTGTCCGAAGTGCTGACCAGGTACACCAGGGAAGTTGAAGTCGTGGCGATGCAGCTTGCGAGGACAACCGGCTGGACCTACGAAGGGATCGACGCAACGCCGGCACCCATCGGCGACCGCTCGATCGCCACCGCCATTGAGTCATTTATAGGGGCGCCGTTCGGATCTGTGGGGACGGAAACCGCATCGGGCATCATTACGCGGGCTGTACAATCCACGCCTGTAAAGCGCACCGGTTACTCGGGCCTGATGATCCCGGTGATGGAAGACAACGTACTGGCGAAGCGCTGGGCCGAAGGCACGTTCACGCTGGATTCGATCCTGGCGTATTCGGCCGTTTGCGCAGGCGGAGTAGACACCGTGCCACTGCCCGGCGATGTAACCGAGGAGCAGATCGCGCGCATCCTGGGAGACGTAGCGTGGCTCGCTTACCGGTGGAATAAGCCGCTGGCGGCCCGCCTGCTGCCGGCGCCGGGTAAGCGGGCTGGCGAACAGACGGAGTTTACCGGCAGCATTCTGACCAGGACGACGATACAGCCGTTGCCTGGCAGTAAGAGGAACTAGTCGCCGCCTGCGCCCGCGGCAGTGCCGCCAGTCAAGGCCTGGAATTCGGCATCGCCGAAATAGTACGGAATCGAGGACCAGAAACGGCGATTTCTGCCACGCCGAGCGATGCGATCTCGAAGCCGGCATGGCGAAGTTGTTTGCGACGGAAACGGCGGCCGAGGTTTCTTTGGAAGCAATGCGCATCATGGGCGGGAATGGCTTTTCCAAGGATTTTCCGGTCGAGCGATGCTACCGGGATGCGCCGCTTCTCGTGATTGGTGGCGGCGCCAACGAACTGCAACGGCTGATCATCGCGAAGCAGTTGCTTCAGAAATATGCATTGTAGCGGCGGTCTATGACCGCCGGCGGTCATAGAGCGCCGCTACAGGAAGGAGCCCCGCATGGCAGTAGCGATCAAAAGTGTAACCGCGTGGATGTCTGAATTCGTGGTCTCCGGGAAAGCCCCGGCCACTGCCCGCGAGCGGGCGGCGATCGCGGTATGCGATACGGTCGGCGTGATTCTGGCGGGCGCTCCCGAACCCGCTTCGAACATCGTTCGCGCGACAATCGTTGCGGACAGCCGCGGCGAGTGCCGGGTCCTGGGCACGGCCGACCGCGCCGGCGCGAACGATGCCGCAATGGCGAACGGAGTGGCGGCGCATGCGCACGATTACGACGACATGTGCTTCGTCTCGCTGGCGCATCCAAGCTGCGCTCTTGTTCCCGCAGCTCTCGCCGCCGCCGAACTGGCCGGTGCGCCGGGCGGCACGGTCCTCGAGGCGTACATTGTCGGCTTCGAAATCGAATGCCGGCTCGGGTTAGTCATGAATCCGCGCCACTATCACGAGCGCGGCTGGCATTGCACGTCGTCAATCGGGACCCTCGGTGCGGCGGCCGCAGCCGCCCGCGTTCTGGGTCTTGATGCGTCCGCCACGGCCCACGCTCTGGGCATTGCTGCCTCAGCGGCGTGCGGTCTCAAGGAAAACATCGGCAGCATGGTGAAGCCGCTTCACGCGGGTATGGCTGCGCGGAACGGCGTGATGGCGGCCCGCCTCGCACAGGCGGGTTTCGTTGCGAGCGAGCAGGCGATTGATGGTCCGCAGGGTTATCTGGCGGCCATGGACAGCCAAAGGCCCGCGTCGGCGCTCATTGATTTGATCGCCGATCTGGGCACTCGCTGGGAAATCCTCGACACCGGCATCACGGTGAAGCTGTATCCTTCCTGCGCGGCAACACACCCGCCTCTTGACGTGTTGCTTGGCCTCAAGCGCCGGCACGGATTCACGGCGGAGGACGTGGCTGCGATCGATGTCGAGGTCGACTCGATGACGCCGCGGCTGCTGATTCACAGCCGGCCGTCGACGGCCCTCGAAGCCAAATTCAGCATGCCATTCTGCGCCGCAGCGGCGATGGTGTTCGGCCATCCGACGATCGACACCTTCGACGTGGCAAAAATCCGAGATCCGCGCGTTCAAAAACTCTTGCCTCTCGTCACATTGCGGGCAAATCCCGTTTTCGATGCCGCAGCGCCGCTGTCGCAGGCCAACGTCACAGTTCGCCTGAAAGACGGCCGCTCTTGGGCAGATCGGGCGGACGGCGCCCGGGGCTACCCCGGACGCTTGAACGATGATGAGCTGAATGCGAAGTTTATGGGCTGTGCCCAGCGGTCGCTCTCGGAAACGGCCGCCGCTCAGGCCCTCAACGCCGTCCGCGCAATCGAAACCGCACCAAACATCACGGCGTTGATGCAACTGTGCGCACGTTGACGTACTGGCAGATTCCCCTCCTCACGAGGAGGGGTGGCCGCGCCACAAGAAAAAAGGCCCCGTTCCGAAAAGGCGCGGACGGGGTGGTCGCTCACACATCATCTTTCAAAACGCATTTGGAAGTGGGACTTGTGAGCGACCACCCCGTCTGCGGCGCT
>DASXUA010000244.1:0-20995 GCA_036505095.1 Phycisphaerae bacterium | reverse complement strand
CCACGCGATTGAAGTTGAGGTTGGCCGGATTCGTCGTGAAGCGGGAATCGCTCGCCGCAATCGTATGGGCATAGAAGTTCGTCAGGTACACGTTGTTGCGCGGGTCCCTGATCGTCTTGAGGCAATGGTTCAGCCGCTCGTCGGAGAAACCGGTCGTGTACGTGTACACGGTCTTCTTGCCGAGAGGGAAATCATTGCTGTTGGGCGTGCCCGTAACGATCGGCGAGCGGGCTGACTTGAGGTCGCCGGCCGACCCGCCCGGCTCGCCGCTGGCGTAGTACTCGTATTTCACCTGACGACCGGCGAAGTCAGTCACGCTGTCGATCCGTTCACCGGCACCGGGAACGGCGATGTACGTGACGGAGATGTTCCGACCCAGCGTGTCGGTGATGGTGATCAGTCTCCCCGCGCCGTCATAGGCGAACGTCAGCCGGTTGCCGTGCGCGGGATTATTGTCGTTCCCATTGCGATCAATGATCTTGTCGATCTTGCCCTGGGCCGGACTGCCGTCGAGCGGGCGGAAGACCCATCGGCTCGTGTCCGGGAAGGTCAGCGTGTAGACGCCTGTGCCCGCATCCCTTGTCAGCTCGTCGAAGAACTCGGCGCGCGTCCAGCGATCGGTGCCGTCCGCGCGGTACACGTCGCCGCGCGTGTTGCCATCGTAGCGTACGATGTTATTGCCGGCCTGGGCGATGCGGATGTTGTAGGAGAAGTCCCAGCGATTCCCCATCACCGTGTTCGGGCCGATGCGGTGGCGGTACTTGCGCGCCCAGGTGAAATCCAGCCCGCGGCCTTTGATGCGCAGGTCGGTCTCGCTGTGGACAAACTCACCCGAATAGCCCAGTACCGGATCGCCGATGCCTTCGCCGCCGTGCCCGCCGCACTCTCCGCATTTTCCTGTGGCCGGGCAGGCCAAGGGGCGCGATTTGTTGCCGGGCTCGGGGCAATCGAGCGCGGTTTGCGGCGCGCACGGTGCCACCGTGGCCCCGTTAAACGCTTGGGTGGCACCCGCCGAGCCATTGAGCAACTGCACCAGCCGCAACAGGTCCTGCGTATTGACCGACCCGGCGCGATCGACGTTATAGCGGGCGAGATTTCCGCACATGTTAGCCATGCCATTGTTGAGCGCTTGCACAAGCCCCAGCAGATCCTGTGTGTTTGAGGCACTATCGAGATTGACGTCCCCGGGCAAACTCTGGTACTGCAACACCTGACCAGGATTGGTACCGGCAAACACGAAGCTTGTGCACTCGCGTGCGGGGATCACGCCGCTAAGGCCGATCGCATAAGGACCAGCGCCGGATCCGCTGACGGAGGTGACCGTCGGGCAGTCCTGCTTGCCGTTTCCCGTAACGTCCGTGCAAGCCAGGACAATGTTCGTCGGCTCCGGGTGCGGCGACGGAGTGCCGCTGAACGTAACCATGATGGGCGAATAGCTGACTGAACACGCGGGTGCCGTACCCGCAGCACCAATGCCCTGCGGGAGCCCTAAGGAATCGCGGTTTTGCAGCACGTCCCGGAACGGCTGCCCGGGCACGTACGGATTGCCCGGGGCCAGCGGCGGGTTGGCGGACAGGATGTCAACGAGAGCGGTTGTGGGCGCGCACGTATTGGAGCTGCACGCGGTGTTATCCCCGGCGTACGCCCCGCCGGTGGTTTCGCATTGGCCGGAGGTCAGAGTCACGCAGCCGCCGCCCGGCAGACAACAGGCCCCGGGCAAGGGTGGAATCACATCGACGTGCAGAAGCACCAGCCCGAAAGTTCCAGGCGGCTGCCCAAACCGGGCCACGCGAATGTGGTAGTTGACATTGGGCGAAACCGCCGCCGTGAGACAGGACATGGGCGATCCGCAGGGCGCACCTCCGCAATTGTCATTGCAAGCAATCTGTGTGAGCGAGCCACAGGCGCCGGTGTAGACTGAGACCACCGTGTCGAAGCTCGATCCGCAGGTATCGACGGCGAGGACTCCGCCGGTGCCGGGCGTGATCTGCCACCAGACGTCGCAGCAGCTCGGCGCGCACGGCGTGGGAACCTGATCCGAGCCGGTTCCAAACAGTACGAATCCCTGCCCGATGAACGGCACGGTCTCAATAACAGTCGCGTTCGTGCAGAGATCGTTGCTCTGGGCCTGCGCGGCACGCGGTGGACCAATGTAAGCGAATGCTGCGATGGCCAGCGCCATGTACCAAGTTTCGTTTGCGAATGTCAGGCGCACGATGTCACGGCTAGATTGTGAATTCATGCAAGTCCTCCCGTGAATCTGAAGGGATAGTCGTGGGCGGCGCGCCCGCCCCGCAACGGAAATGGCGATTTCGGAAGTGCCTGGGCATGCAGGTCGCCTCCGTCCGCGTAGAAAGCCCGGTGCGCTGATCGCGTCCGCCTGCGGAGTTGAGTGTCGGCGCCGTTGCGGCCGTCTGCTTGGGGCAAGCAGGACGAAAGAAGACGATCCAGAACACCGAGGCCGTAGCTCCTAGGTGGTATGCTACAGCAAGTCGAGCCTGACTGCAATCCTCGCAATCCTCAATTTCGCGCGAATCTCATTTCCTCCGGAGAGGGCGTTGGCTTGGTACGACCGAGTCACCAGCCATCGTGAAGATAGGGAGCTTGAATCAGCGGCAGCGGACGACCAGGGCGCGGTCGATGGCGTGGCGGGCGATGGCGGGTTCGATCTGGCGGATGAAGCGCTGACCGTCGCCGTAATAGCCGGCCGTCGGTCTTAGGTCGGCGACGTGTTCCTGCCAGAATCGATTAACCGCGATCATGAACAATTCGCGCAGATACTTGCTGTAGATGCTGGCCAGCGCCACCGGGAGCTGGCGCTTCTCACCTTCGACTTCGAATTCGAGGCGGATGCGGCGCTGACCGCGCACCAGCCGATAGGCGCTGCGGGTTTCGTCTTCATGCTCAATGCGCAGCTCGAACTCGGGAAAGGCCGTCAGCAGATGATCGCGGTAGTACACACGGCCGCCCTGGTGATCGACGTAGATGCGCGTGTCGTCGTCTCCGAGGCGGATGACGCGGTCGATCAGGCGCAGAACAACGGTCATCAGCGCCGAGGCCTTGTTGCGGGTGCGTGCGACCAGCTCGTTAAAGTGACCCTCCAGGACCGGCTGACAGTGAACGTTGCGCAACGTCACCCCGTTCTGGGAAAGGTCGCGGCGCACCGCGTTGCAGCGGGTGCCGAGGTCGCCTGTGCCGCCGTCCACCGGAAGCGGCGGATCGAAGCCGCGATACCACGGGTAGTCGTCCATGACGGGCTCAGCGTCGGCGGCGACGAGCCGCAGCAAGGCGCGCAGCGACGCCGGCCTGTCCAGACTGGCCGCCAGCATGACCAAGGCAGAGCGCTCAAGCGTCCATAGTCCGGCCTGGCGATCGTAAAGTACCTTACTGTCGGCGATGGGCAGACGGCGGCCCTTCTTGGTCGGCCGGCGGCCGATGCTGGCGGAAAGCGTCTTCCAGAGGCAGCGCTCGGCCAAATCGGGGGCCGTCTGGAACACCACGCCGCTGACAACCAGCGGACCAAGCAACGGTCCGTATCCCGCTTCGTCGATCCCCGCGATGACCGCCATCGAGCGCCTCCTCCGGCGGTATGGTAGCACGTCGGCGCGGGCAGGGGAAAGGAATTGTCGAGGACGAGATTCCGCTGGGGATCCGCGGATAATCGCGCGCTGCCGATTGCGGATTCGATCTTAACGCTGTAGGCTTTGACGTTCAGCCCGATGAGCAGGGCGGCAAGACGCAGGTGTGAGATGAAGTCTTTGAATTGGGGCATGGTGGCGAGTTGTGCGGCCGGATTGGCGATGCTATCGGAGGGCTGCCGCGATCGCGCGCCAAGCGGGCGATATGAAACGAACCTGGGGAGCGCTGCGGCGCCGCTGCTGCCGACGGGGCAGTACACCTACGATGCGAAGATCCTTGACGGTCGGGCCAAGAAGGTCGAGCGGGTGGCGCTGCCCCGGACCGAGCCTTCCAAGTTAGAAGCGCCCGCGTCGGGCGCAGAGGGCGGATCGACGGGTCGTGCTGCCGGCGGCGCGGCGCTGAGCGAGACCGATGAATCGGCAATCCGCGGCGTCATCGCTCGCTTTGCCCAGATTGCCAAAGAGGGGCGATATGAAGCCTTGGGCGACCTGTTCGTTCCAAACCAGCGTGCCGGCGCGCGCGAAGCACTTGGAACTATGACAAAAATGCTCGAGCGATTCGACAAGCTGGCTGCGGCGATGGACAAGCGGGCGCCAGGCAGCAAGGCGCAGATGGACATGATGATCGGTATGTCGAAGACGGCGATCGGCACGATGCTCACGCCGGACCTCCAATCGATCACGGCCGTCGGTCCGGATGAGGCTATTGCCAAATTGAAGGCGGGGCCTGGAAATCGTGAATGGGGCCTGCGGCGCGTCGATGGCTTGTGGTGCATCGATCGCCCGGAACTGACCGAGCGGGGCAACCAGGGCAAGGAGGCCGTCGACGCTTTCTTGCGCGAACTCGATCAACTGATCGCCGATGTGGAAAGCGGCGCCGTACCGATCCCCGAAATCCAGGGCAAGCTGATGGGGCTGGCGCAGAAGATGCAGTCGGTCATTCCGCAGGAGGATGGGAAGAAATAGCTGGCGCACAGCCCACGTGGCGTTGCGGGCACGAGATACGCTGCCGTGAGCCCATCGCGAGCATTACCGGCACGCAGCCTGGCCGAGGTCTATCTCTACCTGATGGTGACGCCGTGTGCCGCCTGCGAGGAAGGGCCGCTGCGCGCCGGCGATGCCACCAGCCGGCAGGAGAGCGGTCGGCTGCGAGTCGAGGTACCAGTCACTTGCGCGGCGTGCGGTCAGCGCGGCAGCCGACACTTCGAACTCCCTCTGGAAGCGCGCGATAGCATGCATCAGAACCGCATCAGTGCGGATGGCTCGGTTTCCCCGATCATCGACGTGGCGCAGTGGATGACGCTGTTCCGGATGATCGCCGAGGCCGCAGACCGGCAGAGCGACAAGATCGAGGCGCGGCGGCTGGGCTACGAGGCGGCGCAGTGCCTGGAAGAGGCGCTGAAGTTCTACGTGGCCGACAACGACCTGCCGCCAGCGCGGGCGTTCTTCACGGACAAGTCGCGCGCGCTGCTGCGCGAACATCCGGAGTATTTCTCACGTCAGCGGCTGCTTGAGCTGCGCGCCAAGTTGCCGGCGCTCAACGTGATGGAACGCAAGCTGCGCGGCCGGCGCACGCCGCGCCGGCGGCGTTGGGGCCTATTCTGATGGGCATTCGTCGGGCGAAAAGAACAGGTGCGCCGCCTGGTGACGCTAAATCCCGAAGACTGTCGGACTATTGGCCCGAGAGAGTCGATCGGATCGTGGCGGCCTGTGGCGTTTGACTCGGCCGTGGGGCAGCGGTTATGCTGAAGGCTCGTTTCGGATTTGTTTGGCCTTGCGAGACGTGGTGTGGGCGCGACCACTCTTTCCGAGCTGTCCGACTATCTTTGCCAAAGCGGAATGCCCAATGAGGTGCACGGCAACCGCGAGGTGTGGCTGCGGGGAGTCAACACGCTCGAAGGGGCCGCTGAGGGCGAGCTAAGCTTCCTGTCCAATCCCAGGTACGAGCGGCTGCTGGCCGTGACGCGGGCGTCGGCGGTCATCGTGAATTGCAAGGTAACCGTGCCAGACGGGCTAACCGTGCTGCGCTGCCAGGATCCGTACGCGGCACTGGCCAACTGCGTTGTCAAGATTCACGGCTATCGCCAGCATCCGCACTGGGGCGTGAGCCCGCAGGCCTGCGTCCATCCCACCGCGCGCATCGGCGCGGATGCGAACATCGCACCGGGCGTGACCATCGCAGCGAACGTGGAGATCGGCCGGCGCGTCACGCTCTATCCCGGCTGCTATGTCGCCGACGGCTGCCGGCTCGGCGACGATGTGGTGTGCTATCCCAACGTGACGATCTACGACGGCTGTGTGCTTGGCAACCGCGTCACGATTCATGCCGGCACCGTGATCGGCGAAGATGGTTTGGGCTATGCGCCGGTAAACGATCACTGGGTCAAGATTCCACAGATCGGGATCGTGCGGATCGATGACGACGTGGAGATTGGCGCGAACTGCACGATTGACCGGGCCACCGTCGGCTATACTCAGATCGGGCGCGGCACGAAGTTCAGCAATCTGGTGGCGATCGGGCACGGGACCCGGATTGGTGAAGACTGCCTGCTGGTAGCGCAGGTCGGGATCGCGGGCTCGACCCAGATCGGCCGCCACGTGACGCTGGCGGGACAGGCCGGCGTTGTCGGGCACGTGCAGATCGGGGATCACGCCCGCGTCGGGGCGAAGGCGGGCGTTACCCAGAACATCGAGCCGGGCGTCGAGGTGCTCGGCGCGCCGGCCGTCCCGATTGCCGAGGCGCGGCGCCACTTGATCCTCATCCAGAAGCTACCGGAGCTCCGCGATCGCCTCAGGCAACTCGAAGAAGAAGTCCGCCACCTGAAACAGCAGCTCGAACAAAAATCCGCAAGCTGATTAGCGCGGCCAGGCGAGGGCGAGGTTCGCGCCGAGCCGGCTCGCCGGGAGGCTCGCCCGCCCGGGCGGGAGAACCTCCATCACGCGCACGGTGGTCTTGGCGGTTTTTACGCGGGCCACTTCCCGGACACGGTCGGGCGCAAACGGCAGGGGCGGCGTCTTGTCGGCGCTCCGCTCGCGCATGACGAAATAGGCCGGTCGGCCGCGCGTCAAGCGGAAGGCGTCCTCAGGCTGATCGAGCCGGCGCGTTTCGAACGGGTAGTACACCAACACATCCGGCATGGGCGTGCGGGCGTGGACGAACAGCGGACCGTCATGTGCCGCCACACTCAGTTCGCGCACCACGCGGGCGTGCTCGTACTCAGCGGCGCGCGAGGGCGCGTACCACAAATGATGACCAGCCTTGGTCGCCAGGAGCGCGCTGATAAGCCCCAGGATCAGCGCCGAAGGCCGCGAGCGGCGGCGGACCCGCAGCGTCCAGAGGGCCAACAACAGCGCCGAGCCCGCGACGGGCAGCGCCAGCCAGCGATATGCCGGCGGCGTGCCGTAATCGGGCAGCCGGCCCGTGGCGCATGCCACCATCAGGATGAGCGGCAGCAGCGCGCCGCCTGCTGCCAAACCGATGATGAGTGCCTCCACGAATCTCTTCCCGGCCGAGGGCAGAGCCGGCTCCCGGGACACCGACGTGGCGTCAAGGCTTTGCCAATAATGCTCCCACACCAGCGCTCCCAACAACGTGACCGGCGCGAAGATTGGAAATAGATATCGAGTCGAATCGCAGCGCGAGAGCATAATGAACACCATGCTGGGGGCGAACCAAAGCCACAGGAACTGCATCAGTGGTCGTTGCTCAGGCGCGATGGCGTGGCGGACAGAGCGAAAGATCAGCAGACCCGCCAGGAAGGCTGCGGGCAATGTGGCGAGATACGCTTGCAGCGGTGCGGTCGCCAGGTGCTGCACATATTCCAGGGATTTCGGCACCATGCGATGGTACATCTCCATCAGGAACCATTGACCCATCTTCGATCCGCCGACGCCGTGCGCCAGAAACAGATACCAGGTGGCCACGATGGCGACCGCTAAGGTTCCGGTAACAACATGGGCGGGATGAAAGAGCCAGCGACAGGAATGACCTTTCACGGTCACAAAGAGCAGGGTCAGGAACATGAACACGAGCGCATGCGGTCCCTTCCACAGCGTTGCGATCACCAAGGCGGCGTAGACCAGTGACCATTGTCGCCACAGATGGTGAGTGGTCAATGTTGAGTCGTGAGTGTTTTCCGAGACGGCCGGCGCGAGAACTACGCGGGCCATGGGCCAGACCAGCAGGCTCGCGAGTGCGAAAAAGAACATGAAGGGGATATCGAGTTCGGCGCGCACTGCGTATTCCAGGAACGAAGAATTGCACAGGGCGAAGAGCGCGGCCGTGAATCCGCAGCGCGGACTGACCATGCTGCGCGCCCCGACGTAGATCAGCAGCACGTACGCGGTGGCCGCCATCACGGAGGGAATCCGTGCGGTGAGTTCGGTGACCTGTGGTTGGAGTAATAGACCCGAAAGTCCCGCGATGCACCAGGCGGCCAGCGGCGGCTTCTCGATATACGGGTGATGGTGCACCGTCGGATGCAACCAGTCGCCCGAGGCATACATTTCCTGCGTAATCAGGGCGCGCAACGGCTCCGTGCCATAGTACGGAAGCTGCGCCAGGCCCGGCACGAACACCACCGCGCAGAGCAGCACCAGCAGCGGCACCTCGGCATGCCAGGTCTCGCGTGCGGAAGCCTCGATGAACTGTCGATCGCGTCCTGCCACCCGTCGTCGCCGAAAGTGCGGCAGCTTAGCGGCGCGGCTGCGCGAACGCTAGAATGCCGCGCATGTCGAATGGCGAGCGCGCCACCCCGATCGGGGTAGGCCGGACGAGAACCGACGAGCGGAAGACGACGCTGTTTCTGATTCTGGCGGCGATCTTCCTGGGCAATGCGCTGCTGGCGGAACTCATTGGCGGGAAGCTCTTCAGCGTGCGCACGCCGTGGGGCATCTTCACGCTCAGCACCGGGATCATTCTGTGGCCGGTGGTGTTCATCACGACGGATATCATCAACGAGTACTTCGGGCGGCGCGGAGTGCAACGGATGAGCATTCTGGCGGCTGCAATGATTGCCTATGCCTATGTCGCGCTGTTCTGCTGCCGGTTCGTGCGGGCGGCCGATTTCTCGCCGGTGGACGACGCTTCGTTTGACCGCGTGTTTCTGCAATCGCAGTGGATCATTGTCGGCTCCCTGATCGCGTTTCTGCTGGCGCAGCTCATTGACGTAAACGTGTTCTGGATCCTGCGGCGGCGGACGGGACATAAGCTGCTGTGGTTGCGCGCGACCGGCTCGACGCTGGTGAGTCAGCTCATCGACACGTTCGTGGTGCAGTTCATCGGGCTCTATCTTCCGTTTGCGCTGCACGTCGGCAAGGGCATCGACTTCGCCCAATACCTCAATTCGGCCGGCAGCGGCTACCTCTTCAAATGCGTCGTGGCGATCGGCGTGACGCCGGTGCTCTACATCGTGCATGGCGTGATTGATCGCTGGCTGGGCCACGCGGCCGAAGAGATGATCGAGGGCGTGGCGCGCAGCGAGCACGCCGACGATGCCACCGTCCTGTCAGCTTGTCCGGATTGCGGCCGCGAGAATGAGCCGAGCGCGCAGCACTGCGGCGCTTGTGGAGCACCGCTACCCTGGGCGATGCGGCCGTAGCAAGACCGCATGGCTTCGCGTCGATTGGCCTGACTCAGACGTCCAGATTTTTGACGTTGATGGCGTTTTCTTCGATGAAGCGGCGGCGCATTTCGACGTCGTCGCCCATCAGGACGCTGAAGATGCGGTCGGCCTCGCGGGCGTCGATTTCGAGCTGCTCGGGATCTTCCATGTCGTCGGTGATGGTGACGCGCAGCAGCGTGCGCTGGCTGCGGTCCATCGTGGTCTCCCATAGCTCCTCGGCGTTCATTTCGCCCAGGCCTTTGAAGCGCTTGATCTGCAGGCCCTCCTTGCCGAGATCGCGGATGCCGCGCGCGACTTCACCCAGGTTGGCCAACTCCAGCGGCTGGCGCTCGCCGTGCAGCAAGATGAACTGGGCGGGGGTCAGCTCGCCCGTGACCAGTTCCTCGCGGACCACGAAGTAATCGTCGGTCGAGAAGCCGAACGCGGCGAGCTGCCGGAAGAGATCTTCGAGCGTGCGGCATTCCGCCAACTCATAACGGACGATCTTGTGGCCGCGGGCGGTCTCCTCGGCCGATCCATCGCCGTCGCCGGCCCCGACGCCGGCGTGCTGTGGCTCGGTAATCGGCACCGGGCCGTGGCGCTTCGACTCCTCGGCCTGGAAATCCATGAGCTGCTGCTCGTCCTGAAAGAAGTTGCGGTCGGGCTGCGCCTGGCCGGGGCGGTACACCAGCGCCAGGATCGTCGGCAGGCCGGACTCGGGGTCGCGCTCCTTCCGCACCAAGGCTTCGAAGTCGATGCCGCGGCGATAAATGATGCGGGCTTGCGATTCCAGTGCGTCCAGCACGACGAGCAGGCGCCGCAGATCGTCGGCATTCAATACGCGCTGGTTCTCGCCTTCGCGAATGAGCAACGTGGTATCGGCTAGGCCCAATTCGGCCAGCTTGCTCCCCAGCAGCCGATCGTTGAGCACGTACTCGACGTGCTTGCCCTTGCGGACCTGATAGAGCGGCGGTTGGGCCACGAAAATCCGCCCGTCTTCGATCAGCGGACGCATCTGCCGGAACAGGAACGTCAGCAGCAAGGTGCGGATATGAGAGCCGTCGACGTCGGCATCGGTCATGATAATGATCTTGCCATAGCGGCGTTTGCTGACGTCGAATTCCTCTTTGCCGATGCCACAGCCGACCGCCTGGATGATCTTGGCGATCTCATCGTGCGAGAGCATCTTGTCGACGCGCGCCTTCTCGACATTCAAGATCTTCCCGCGCAGCGGCAGGATGGCCTGCACGTTCGAGTCGCGGCCCTGCTTGGCGCTGCCGCCGGCGCTGTCGCCCTCGACCAGATACAGCTCGCTCTCGTCCGGGTCTTTGCTGCGGCAATCCCAAAGCTTGTCGGGCATGCCGCCGCCGGACATGACGCTCTTGCGGGCGATCTCGCGCGCCTTGCGGGCCGCCTCGCGGGCCTGGGCCGCCTGGATGCCCTTGGTGGCGATGCGCTTGGCGTCGGCCGGGTTCTCTTCGAGGTAGTTCGTGAGCTGCTCGTTGACCACGATCTGCACGTACGACTCGACTTCCGGGTTCAGCAGGCGCACCTTGGTCTGGCCCTCGAACTGCGGCTCGGGGACTTTGACCGAGATCACGGCCGTCAGCCCCTCGCGGAAGTCGTCACCCGTCGGCGACATATCGCCCTTGAGCAGGCCCTCTTTCTTGATGTACTGATTCATGACGCGCGTCAGCGCGGCCTTGAAACCCGAGAGGTGCACGCCACCGTCAATGTTCAGGATGTTGTTGGCGAAGCAGATCAGATTCTCGGTGTATGAGTCGGTGTATTGCAGCGCGATGTCGCAGGCCAGACGCTGCTGCTCGTCCGTGCCGCGCAGACAGATCACATGCCGGTGCAGTGGCTCGGAGCCAGCCGACAAATGCCGCGCGAATTCGCGCAGGCCATCTTCGTAGCAGAATTCAGACTCCTTGCCGCTGCGCTCGTCTACCACGCGAATGCGCACGCCATTGTTCAGGTAGGCCAGCTCGCGGAGCCGCTTGACCAGCGTGTCATACTTGAACTCGATGTCGGGGAAAATCTGCGGGTCGGGCTTGAACTCGACGCGCGTGCCGGTCTTAGTGCTGCTGCCGATGACGGCGAGCGGCTGGACGGTGTCGCCGCGCTCGAAGCGCATCTTATAGGTCTGGATGCGCCCCTCGTCGTTGGGGCGGTTGATCTGCACCTCCAGCCATTCGCTCAGCGCGTTGACCACGCTGACGCCGACGCCATGCAGACCGCCGGAATACTTGTAGACGCTACGGTCGAACTTGGCGCCCGAGTGCAGGATGGTCATCACAACTTCGAGCGCCGGCTTGCCGTTGAGCTGCGGATTTTCGTGCTCGATGGGTTTGACCGGAATGCCGCGGCCGTCGTCCACCACCGTGCAGCTTCCATCGGCGTTCAGGCGCACGAGGATGTTCTTGCAGTAGCCGACCATGGCCTCGTCGATCGCATTGTCGACCACTTCGTAGACCAGGTGATGCAGACCGCCGGTACCGGTGCCGCCGATGTACATGGAGGGGCGCTGCCGCACGGCCTTCAGGCCCTCCAAGACCTGGATGCCACTTTCGTTGTAGTCGGATGCGCCACTTTCGGGCCGGTCGCCGCCGGGCTCTGGCTTTTGCTCAAACGGGGTTTCGTCGGGCGCATCGCTCATAGGTAGTTGGTTCAGTTGGCTCGTCAAAATCAGGTTTCCTTGCCTAGTTCAGGTGTTGGGCGCGGACACGGCCGACGTCTTACGGGCTTGCAGCACGGAACTCGATCCGGCGCACACGGCCACCGCTTGGGTGCTGCCCAAGCCGCTCGCGAATAACGAACAACCAGCGGGATCGCAGCGGGGCGATAAGCCGCGGCTCGCGCACGCAGACCGTTAGTGTTCCGGACCGCAGCTCCCCGAAGAAACAGTGCGCCTGAAACTCCTCGCCGAGTTGATCCGCCAGCGACGCGAACGCCGCGCCATTCGCCGTTGTGCGGCGACGTTTCATCAGCGCCGTGATGATCTTCGGTAGTGGGGTAGCGGCCGGGCGCGGCTGCCGATTTCGCCCCACCCAGTCCAGTTGCTCCCTGTTTATCATAGGCTTATTACTGCGCCGAATCGATAGCTCTGCTGCGCGCCGCCGACGGTCCGGAGGCCTGTTCAGGAAAGATTGAGCGGCATCACCACGTAGAGTTGCCGCGGACCGACACGCAGGATGCCCGGACGGTTGGGCTCCTTCAATTCGAAGGCTACTTCATCGGTGCGGACGGCGCGGAGGACGTCAACCAGGAAATTCGGGTTGAACCCGATGTCCAAGTCGTCGCCCTTGTACTGTACAGGGATGGTGATCTCGGCCTCGCCTTGTTCGGGAGCGCGGCTGGCCAACTTCATCTGCTGACTCGTGATGCTGAGCCGCACACCGCGCGACTCTTCATTGGTGAGCAGGGCCGCACGCCGAACCGCACTCAGGAATTCCTGCGTATCGACATGCAGCACCTTATTGCTGTCCGTCGGGATGACCTCCTGGTATCGGGGAAAGTGCCCTTCGACCAGGGCACTGCTCATGGTGGCCCGCTGGGTACGCAAAAGAATCTGATTTCCCACCAGCTTCACCCGGACACTGTCACCGTCTTCGCTGGCGATGCGCTGGAAAAGCTGAATGGCCTTGACCGGCACGATAGCATGTACGGGCGTGCCACCGCTGCGGGTGACCTCAGCCGCGATCAGCGAGAGCCGTCGGCCATCGGTGGCCACCAGCGTCAATACCCCCTTGTCCTGCTCCCACAGGACGCCGTTGATCGCGTAGCGGGTATTCTCGCGCGCAGCGGCAAAGACGGTCCACTCTACCATGCCCCGCAGCGTCTCGGCTGGGATCTCGAAATCGGCTTCGCCCTCCATATGTGCTACAGGCGGGAATTCAGCCGGATCCTGGCCGAAGATCCGGAAGTGACTGTCCGCACAACGCACCTCCAGCGCACGATCCTTCTCTTCCAGCACCAGCACTTCATCGGTGGACTCACGGACGATCTGGCCCAATTTCTCGGCCGACACGACTACACTGCCCTTGGAAGCCACCTCCACCTGGGTGACGACATAACGAACGCCAATCTCCAAGTCCGTAGCCGTCAGTACCAACTGATCGCCTAAGGCCTCGATCTGCACACATTGCAGGATCGGCTTGGGGGTGCGGGCGGCGGCTACTGAGCCGACTGCCCCCAAGGCACCGGTCAGCTCCTCTCGATTGACACGGACATTCATAGGCACCGTTCCTTAGGGCTAATCCGAACTACACTAGTAAGAGTCAATATAGAAACCCTCGTTGAAGTAGGCATTGTGAGTAACTCACGGGAGCGTCGCGGCCCGCTCACGTAAGCTCTTATTCTACCGCGTTCTCTGGAAGCTGCCAGCAGTTGAAAGCCCGTGCATAACCTGTGAAATCCCCGTGAGTTGTGCGGGGTTTGTGCACCCATGAGATCGTCTGGGCTTGACTTGGCTGTGATGTCTGTAGCTTGCTGCATCCGAAAACTCACAGGCTGTTATCAAGTTTTGACGCCCCGCGCTGGCCGTTCCGCAACCGGCGACCGAGTTCATCCAACAGCCGCGCCAACTGTGGATCCTGAGCGCGTTCGGCGCCGATCAGACGGCTGGCGTGCAGCACGGTTGTATGATCCCGCCCGCCGAAATGAAGTCCGATTTCCTCCAGCGACAAGTCGGTCAGCTCACGAGCCAGGTACATGCACACTTGGCGCGGACGCGCGACCGAACGACTACGGCCTCGTCCCTGTAGGTCGGCCGGCCGGAGACTGTAATGATCCGCTACCACCTTCAGAATGTCTGGCACGCCTACCGCACTTCCGCGCTCCTCGCCAAGCGCCTGGCGCGCCAGAGCGAGGTCAATCGGCACGCCGCGCATTTGGCTATGAGCATCGAGGCGCGTGAGCGCTGCCTCCAACTCGCGCACATCCATGACGTTTCTTGCGGCCAGATACTGTGCCACTGGCTCGGGCAGATCCAGGCCGGCCGTTCGGGCTTTTGTCAGCACGATAGCCAGGCGCGTTTCCGCGCAGGGTATTTCCAAACGCACGGCCAGGCCTGCGGCGAAACGGCTCGCCAGGCGTGGCTCGATCCCAGTCAGTTCCGCGGGAACACGGTCGCCAGCAAGCACGATTTGCCGCTGCGATTCGTAAAGCGCGTTGAACGTGTGAAACAGCTCTTCCTGGCTGCGCTGGCGAGTAGCCAGTTCGTCCACGTTGTCGATAGCCAGTGCATCAGCGCCACGCAGGCGCGCGCGAAATTCATCGAGTTGGCCGCGCGTGTCGGCCGCGAGCAGTTCACGTGAGAACACGTCGGCAGAGATGCAGACGAGGCGCAGCGCCGCTTCGCGGCGGCTCAGTTCGTCACACACGGCGTGGAGCAGATGGCTCTTGCCGGTTCCGGGTTCACCGTAGAGGAAGAGCGGATTGTAGGTTCGCCCGGGCGACTCGGCGACGGCCATCGCGGCAGCATTTGCCAGACGGTTGCACGGCCCCGTAACGAACGTCGCGAAAGTAAACGCCGGGTTCAGAGACAGAGTCAGCGCACTTCTGTCGGAGGGTGAGTCAGCGGGCGGCGCTGCCGGCTCCTGAAATTCGACACTGACCAGTCGGCCCGTTACCGCCTGCGCGGCCTGCGCGAAGTAGTGACCGCAATGTTCGCGCAGGTAGCGGGCCTGAGGCGCGTTTCGCGCCCGTACGACCAGCACACCGCCGGTGAGTTTTCCCGGTTGAAGCTGCGAGAACCAGGCGCGCGCCGCCTGCGGTGCAGATTTCCGCACGTTTTCCAAGACCTCGTTCCACAATGATGAAACGACTGCACGCATGGCCGCTAAGCGTGAAAAGCTCCCAGTTATCGGTCCCGCGCGGCGCAACCCGTCTAGTGCCGGCGAGTCGCAACTCGTTATGAGATGGCCCTTTACAGCAGAACGACAGCCGCCGCCCGGTGCAGCACCATGCATGGTACCACAAATCAAGGCGGCCCGCCAGTCGAAACAGCAGGTAACCGAAGCGGGTGCAAGCGGCCGGACGCCACAAATTTTTGCCGGATTATGGTTGACTTCGCCCCTCAAGGTTCGGTATCCTGACTGCATCTGGAGTTGTCTGCTGACAGAACCTTCGTTCCGGCAGTCGGCTGCAGCGGAGAGAGGGTGAAATTGGCTGGCGGGGAGCAGGAGTAGAGAGAGACCCTTCGCTCGATCCAGCCAACCCTGAAAGAAATTAGAGGCTTCAGCGAGAAATCCGGACCGTCGTGCGCATGCGCGCTCGCGGTGCAGCCGGATGGGGAGCACACGGACGGGCGCGCTCGCTGAGTGTTTGAGTTGGGAAGGGAGACGAGAGATGTTGGCGAAAAAGAGCGCCTTTTTGTGCGCGTTGGCCGCGGTCGTTCCATTTTGGATGGTCTCGGCCGCCTCGGCGGTACCGCTCTCGACGTTGCTGATGCCAGGCGGGATGTTAACGTCCGCCAACGGCAACGTGTTATTCAACAACTTTGTCTACATGCCCACGATCGGGGCGCCGCCACCGGGCGCGATCGACGTCTCGCCTAATCCAAATGTTCCTGGCGGCTTGGTCGTGCAGGGGCCGTTTCAGGTGAGCAACGGCTTCGCGATCGACATCATTTTTGGCTTCGATGCGCACCTGAATCAGGGGGCCTTCACCAACGCCGAGATGACGATTCTGAACTCTAACGCACAAGGCGTGATTCTGGGCCCCGGGGGCATGGTGTTGGCCCAATCCAGCGTCGTGATTAACGAACAGATCACGCCGCTGCCGGGTCCGGGTCCGGAAACGGACCTGGAAGTCCTTGACGATGTGGTCGGTCCTGATCAGTTTTTCGCCAGCGCCCCGCTGAACCCGGCCGTGTACGACGGAAACATCCGCGTGCGCAAGGACATGGGTTTGATCAGCGTGGTGGCCAACCCCCCCGGACCGAGCGTCGCCTCGATTTCGCTTTTCTCGCAGAACTTCGTGCCAGAGCCGTCTTCGCTGCTGTTGATGTTGGCGGGCACAGCGGTGCTACTGCGGCGCCGCAGCACGAGATAATTTCGCAGGCGCCGCGGCGCCGCGATCAGGACTCCTCTTTCCTAAGAGAGCGCACCACCGGGTCCGGAGCCCTTTCGGACCCGGCGGTGTTTTTACGCCGAGCGGCCGAGAAACGCCTACAGCCGCTGTGCACGATCTGTTCGCCGGCGAAAATTTCATTGACTTCGCCGAACCGTTTCGAGTAAGCTACATCCAGCGGGGCTGGCAACAGCGCCCGCCAGAGGATCGAACAGAGAGAGTCAGAACGGTGGGCAGGCGGGAGAGAGAGGCCTTCGCGTTCCCGTCCATCCCCCAAAGACAATCAGGCTGATCGCTGGCGATCGGCGCCGGGTGGGTGTTGCTGCGCGGCTGTGGGCCGCGCGCGTGCCGCAGCGGCGCGGCGATCGCGGCGAGAGGGAGGTGAGAGAGATGGCGAGCATCCGCGCGCGTCTGTGTGCCGGTATGGCGGCCGGCTGTTTGTGGGCGGTCTCGAGCGCATCGGCGGTGCCCCTTTCCACGCTGCTGATGCCGGGCGCTACGCTGACGTCGAGCAACGGCGCCGTTACGTTCAGCAATTTCGTCTATATGACGACGGTGGGCGCGCCGAATCCTTCGGCCGTCGATGTTTCGGCTGACGGCAGCGTGCCCGGCGGACTGCGCGTCACCGGTCCGTTTGTCGCCATGAATGGCGATGCACTCGATGTGATCTTCGGCTTCGACGCGCAGCTCAGCCAAGGCGCCTTCACCAGCGCGGCGCTGACGCTGGTGACCTCCAATGCCGCCGGCACGATCATGGGACCGGGCGGCGATATCCTGGCGCAGTCGAGCGTCGTCATTAATGAAGAGATCAGACCGCTGCCCGGACCGGGGCCCGAGACAGATCTGTTCGTGCTCAACGACGTTGTCGGTCCCGACCAGTTGAGCACTTCCGGTGCACTTAATCCGGCGATCTACGACGCACACATTCAGGTGCGCAAGGATATGGGTCTGATCAGCGTTCAGGCGCCGGGCGGCGGCGGAGTCGCATCGGTCAATGTCTTTACTCAGGATTTTGTGCCCGAACCCTCGTCGCTGGTACTGCTGCTGGGCGCGGGTTTGGCGAGCACTCGCCGGCGGCGCCGCAATTGAAGCGAACTCAGCCGAAGAAGTAGGCGCAATCCGATCGGAAGAGTGAACGGGTCCACGCGGGCGTGGACCCGTTTTGTTTTTGCACTGCGCGCTACAGCCGCTTGCGCGCATTTCTGCGCATCTTGGGTTGACTCGTGCGCGAATATTCGATAATTTAGAACCAGAGTGGGGCGATGGCGCTGCCGCGCGGCGCTGCGGCGCGCAACATGCCCCGGGGTTTAGACGATCAGATCTGGCAGGGAGAAGGGAGAGAGGTTCTTTTCCACTCCAGATGATTGGGCGAAGTATCGCGCACCAGTCACACGGTCTGACTGAGCAAGGACAATTCTGCGGGGAAGGAGAGAGCACATGGTAACACTTCGTGGAGGGTGGCGCGCGCGGCTGGCGCTGGGCTCGATCGGCGTGCTGAGTGCGATGGCGCTTACGGCGCATCCCGCGGCGGCGCAGATTCTGACTTATGGATTCACGGATCTGCGCTCGGATTTTACGGCGGGCGCGCCGGGGACGGGCACGCTCAACATCATGGCGGTGTCGGCGTCGACGGGGGATGTCACGCGGCTGGTTCCCACGACGCAGTCGGCGCTGTTCGTTCAGGACTTCGTGTCCGGTCCCGATCCGGCGAACGTAGTTCTCAGTCTCGGCCTGACCGGGATCACGGCTTCGTCCGCTGCCGCGGCCGGCACGTTCACCATTACGGACATCAATGGCGATACTCTGACGGGCAACGTCACGGGCTTAGTGGCGCCGCTGGGCGGAAACGCAGCCCTCGTCGGCACGCTGTCTAACGTGCTCCTGAACGGCTCCGGCAACGGAATTTTCGAAGGAACCAGCGGCTCGTTCCCGATGAGTTTCGCCGGGATCGCGACGCCGCCTTTCAGTGGGGCGACGAATTACCTGATCTCGATTCCCGCGTGGTTCGACCAGGGCAGCTTCACGGGAGCCTCGACGCAGATTCAGGCGCAGATTGTTCCCGAGCCGGCCGGACTTGCATTGCTGGCGCTCGGCGCCCTGGCTGTCGGCCGGCGTCGCGCGGCCTGACCGCGGTAACCAGCCCAAAGCGATACTCGCGGCGCCACATGGCGCTCCGCCGCGTTGGGACTGCGCACTCCTCGCAAGCGGGCTCATCCGCCAATTGCCCTCCGCGCCGAAACTGCTATCATCTCTACCGCATGAGAACGCTGGGTCAGGGATGACCAAACATGAAAGAAATCGCAGCATTGCCCAAGTCCGAGAAGAAAGCAGCCTCCCGACAGCTTGCTCTGACGTTTGAAACGGCCCCGGCCGTGCCCGCTGCGCCGGTCAACGGCGCGCCGCGCGCACCGGCGCAGACGCTGCGCCCGCGCCGCGCCGCGCCGCTGCGCGAGACGGCCGAGAGCATGGCGAAGAAGCAGCGCGAAATCTCGGTATCGGAATTCTTCGCCAAGAATCGCCACCTGCTCGGCTTTGACAACAAGCGCAAGGCACTGCTGACCACCGTCAAGGAGGCCGTCGACAACAGCCTGGATGCCTGCGAGGAGGCCGGCCTCCTGCCGGACCTGGAGGTGGCGATCGAGCAGGTGGACGAGGAGCGTTTCCGCGTCCGCGTGCGCGATAACGGGCCGGGCATCGTCAAACAGCAGATTCCCAACATTTTCGGCAAGCTGCTCTACGGCTCGAAGTTCCACCGGCTCAAGATGTCGCGCGGCCAGCAGGGCATCGGCATCAGCGCGGCCGGCATGTACGGGCTGCTGACTACCGGCAAGAGCATCAAGGTCACGTCGCGCACGGGAAAGAAGAAGGAAGCGCACTACTACGAGATCCAAATCGATACCAAGAAGAACGAGCCGACCACGATCAACAAAGACCAGACCATCGAGGTCGACTGGGAACACGGCACGCAGGTCGAGATCGAGCTGGTCGGCAGCTACAACAAGGGCCGGCAATCGGTGGACGAGTACCTGGAGCTGACCGCGATCGCGAATCCGCATGCGCGTTTCGTGTGGAAGCCGCCGATTGGTGCGCCGGTCGAGTTCCCGCGTGCTTCCGAGCAGTTGCCCGATCACCCGTTGGAAATCAAGCCGCACCCGCATGGCGTCGAGTTGGGCGTCTTGATCAAGATGCTCCACGACACCAAGTCGCACTGGCTGACGGGCTTTCTGAGCAGCGAGTTCTGCCGCGTCGGTCCGAAGATGGCCGAGGAAATCTGCAAGCGTGCCGGCCTGAGCCCGCGCTCGCATCCGCGGCGGATTGCGCGGCACGAGGCCGAGACGCTCTACAAGGCCATTCAAAGCACGAAGCTGATGGCGCCGCCGACGAATTGCCTTTCGCCTATCGGGCCGCAGCAGATTCTGTCCGGGTTGCTGAAGGGCGTGAAGGCGGAGTTCTTCGCGGCCGCCATGCGCCCGCCCGCAGTGTATCGGGGGAATCCGTTTCAGATCGAAGCGGGCATTGCCTTTGGAGGCGAACTCGGGCCGGGTGCCGAAGAGCGCACCGACGAAGCTCCGAAAGACGAAGCCGTCGTCCGCAAGGGCAAGGTGGTCTCGCAGGAGCCGCAAGGCGCGCAGTCACGCCTGATCCGCTTCGCCAACCGTGTGCCGTTGCTGTATCAGCAGGGCGCGTGCTGCACCTATAAGAGCGTGATCGATACCGATTGGCGGCGCTACGGGATTTCGCAGCCCGGCGGTGGCCTGCCGTCCGCGCCGCTGGTCATCATGATCCACATGGCCAGCGTGTGGGTGCCGTTCACGTCGGAGAGCAAGGAGGCCATCGCCGATTACGACGAAATCCGCAAGGAGATCAAGTTGGCCCTGCAAGACTGCGGCCGCAAGCTGCAAGCCTATCTGAACCGCCGCAAGCGTCAGAAATACGAAGGCCAGCGCCGCAACGCCTTCGAGCGTTACATCGGCGAGGTGGTCAACTGCTGCGCGACCATCAAGCGCATCAACAAGGACCAACTCTACAAGAACCTGATCGCCATCTCGACCAAAGTCACCGCCCGCGCCGACGAGGAACTAGACGATTCCGGCCGCGTCAAGAGGCCCGGTCGCGACGGTGCGGTCCAGTCCGAGTTCGGCGAAAACACGGTCGTGGTTGAGCAACCGTCCGGAGCCGACGAGTCCGCGCCCAAGCTATTCTGAACGGAGTTGACCGCTCGGCGGGGCTAATCGTAAGCGGCTTGACGGAAGCCCAAGCGTCCAGTATCCGAGTTCAGCATCGGTGTGTCTAGCGGGCGTCCACGGCGGGGCTGTTCCGGACATCGAGGTGCGCTTGCGTGACGTTCGACTGGCGCGTGACTTTCGCAAAAGGCGGGGCTGAAGGCCATGATGCGATTTGATCCGAGGGAGTACACGGTCAAGGAGCTTGTTAGCGCGTGGAAGGACAATTCTCTGCGACGCAATGACGAGTACCAGCGCGGTGCCGAGTGGTCGGACCAACAGCAGCAGGCGTTCATCGATTCGATCTTCCGCGGGTATCCACTTCCAGCGTTGTTCCTCCAGAAGATTGAGGGTTCAGGACTCGGCGGAGCGGTTACACAGCGGTTCGACGTGGTCGATGGACAGCAGCGGATCTTAACACTCGTACGCTTTCTCGAGGACAAGTTCCCCCTCCTGA
>DASXUA010000243.1:0-7269 GCA_036505095.1 Phycisphaerae bacterium | reverse complement strand
CGGCGTCTTGATTCCGTTCCCCGGTCAGATGCCGCCCATGGTCGGGGGGACAAACTGCGGGCCTGCCCGGCCGGAGGGCAGCGGCGATATGCAGCCCATGACCGGCCCCATCGGCCTGTTCGAGTGGGGCGGCAAGGCCGGCCGCGGCGACTCGCAAGGCAATAACAGCGGTGCGGGCGGTCCGATCGATGCGTCAGTTTGGGGGACCTTTCGGGGCAAAGGCCCAGCGAAGCGTCCCATGAATTCGTACATCTACAAAGGCGGGTTCCCCGACCACGGCGCGCCCGGCTCAGCACCCGACGGCACGAATTGGGCTGGGGATGATTCGCCAGGAGGGCGCGAGGAGGACACCAAGCTCAATTTGGAGGTTTTCCGCTGCCCAGGCGACGATGGGTACAAGGGATTCAACTACACCGGCTGGCGCGCTTCTGGCTTGCCGTCATATGATCACTACGGCAACAGCTATGTCGCCAATACCGCGTGGATCATGTCTGCGGCGCTCTGCGGAGTCAGCAGCAACGCTTCCTTCGCCCGACCCGTGCAGCGGATCCCGACACCGCAGCGCACCATCATGTACTACGAAATGGCCGGGCGCATTGCCTGGCGGGCCAACTACGGACAGCCATGCATGCCGAATGAGTTCGATGACTCCGCCACCCTGTGCAATACATGTACTGAACCTGGCGCGCCGGGCTGCACTGGGGCCTCGTGCGGGGTTGGCAGCGCTGACTGGATCGCCTCGGGTAAGCCGCCGGTGCGCGGTTGGCACGGGCGAGCCTGGTGGTTCGACGCCGCTTTCTGCGACGGGTCCGCAAGAACGATCAACATGAAAGGCCATCACCGGCCCGCACCGCGGATGGAGTTCTACTCGTATACTCAGGATATCGGCACCGTCGGGAGTCATTACTGCTGCTGGTTCTGCGTCACGATCCGGGGTCCGGGGTGGTCGCTCGATTGCCTGCCCGCACCGGCGGTGCGCACGACATTTACCGTGCCGATGGTTTGGACGGTCCAATAGCGTCGGAATCGGCTTTGGTTGAGAATCACAAACCGGCGGCGACGCCGGGAATCGAAGCGTCATTCGGTCCGGAATCCAAGGGTGAGAAACAATGCCCGCTAAGAAATCATCGGCTAGCTCGGCAGAGGTTAACAAGAAGGCCATCGTGATCGGCAGTGTGCTGCTCGTTCTGGCCGCCGTCGCACTGTGGCTGAACTTCGCAAATGGCGATAATTCGTCGGGGCCGCCGCGAGAATTGGGAGCCGACGGATCGGCTGAGGCTTCAAGTGGGCAGCCTGACCAGCCACCCAAGCCCGGCCAGGTCCTGCCTGACGACAGCGGAAATGCGCCGCAGGTAGTGGCCTCATCCTCCGGCGGATCCACCGGCGGTCAGCAGCCCGAAGGCCGCGAACCGCGAAAACCACCAAAGGGGCTCACTCAGGAACCTGTCGGTATGGGGGATTAGAGCCGCGCTCCGAGTCAGCTTTACCGCTGGCATTCCTTGCATTGCGGTCGGCTGCGCGCTAGTCTGGCTCCCCGCTGCCGCATCCATCGGGAATCAGGAGCAGAACCATGCCCGCTAAAACGTCCAAGAAACCTAGCAACAAGACCAAACCTCTGCTGATCGGCGGGGTGCTGGCGCTGCTCGCGGTCGTCGCTGTGTGGCAATGGCTCAGCCTCTATCGCGAGGAGGGGCCGCCGCCGACCCCAACGCCCGCTGCCCAGACCGAGGCGAGTCCGACCACGCCCGCACAACCCGGGCATGTCATCGGCGACGAAGCCGCCGGTACACCGGTACCCGCGGCACCCAACACTCCCGACCAAGCGACTCCTGACGGCAAGCCCCGTGCGGCGCCCAAGGGTGTCATCAACGAGCCGGCCGCTGAATTTACCGAGGGCAAAGTCGGCTGACGCCGGTGCTTCGCGGGCGTGTCAGAACCCCCACACAAGTGGGGGGTGACGTGGGCGGGCCGTGGGTCATCGATTTCTGAACGTCACCCCGCTTTGGCAGGCGGGGTTCTGTGGCCCGGCGAGTCGCCACAATACCCTTCATGATTCCTGCTTCTGCCGGCAACACCGCAGCGCGTCCGAGCGTCCGCATCTGCGAGATGTCGCCGCGCGATGGCTTGCAGGCCCTCAATCCACGGCGCCCAGTCCCCATCGAGCTGAAGGTCAAATTGATCCGCGCCCTGGCGCAAAGCGGCGTGGCCTATATCGAAGTTGGCGCCTTCGTCAGCCCCAGAGCCGTGCCGCAGATGGCTGACTCGTCCGAGGTGGCCCGCGCGGTGGCCGATCTGAAGGGCGTGCAGCGCGCGGCGCTGGTGCCTAATCTCATATACTACGACGCCTTCGCCGCCAGCGGTTGCGATACGCTCGCGCTGTTCGTCTCCGCCTCCGAGAGTTACAGCCAATCGAACCTGCGCATGAGCATCACCGAGGCGTTCACCGCCGCGCAGGCTGTGGCCGAACGCGCGCGGGCCGACGGGTTCCGAATGCGGGCGCACCTTTCGGCCGCTTTCGAAAGCGAACCCGGCAAGCCGTCTGATGTCGCGGCCGTCGTCAAGCTATGCCAGCGGTTGCGCGCCATGGGCTGTGAGGAAGTCTCGCTGGCCGACACCTACGGCACCGCCAGTCCCGCTCGCGTCCGTGACGTGACCGGCCAGGTGGCGACCGCGATCGGCATGGACCACGTCGCACTGCATCTGCACGACACCCTGGGCCTGGGCATCGCCAGCGCCATGGCCGCACGCCAGATCGGCGTCAGCAAGTTCGACAGCTCCGTCGGTGGCATTGGCGGCAGTCCTTTCTCGACGACCGCCAGCGGCAACATCGCCACCGAGGAACTGGTATGTCTCCTTGACAGCATGGGAGCGGTGACGGGTGTTGATTTGGCTGCGTTGGCCCGGGCCGGGCAAATTGTCCGCCAGATCACGCAACATACCGGCGATCCTGATCCGCCCAGTCGCGCACTGACATATCTCGAGCGGCGCTTCTTGACGCCGCTGGCAGCGCCCGGTCAAAATACGGGGCTTTGATCCATTGTGGTGCCGGCGTCTCGCCGGCACGCGGGCAGGCGGGACGCCTGCACCACAACGTCCACAGGCATAGGTGATTCATGGCGTTTCCCAGGAAATTACGGTTCGAATTGCGGCGTGAGCGTCACGCCCAAACGAAAGAGGAAAACAAGCCCCGCAAGCTCGCCGAGCGGCAACGCCGCACCGTCCGCATGCTGGCGGCGGTCAAGGCCGGCGAGCCCTTCAGCCCCGACGTGAAAAGCTGGGTCAGTGGCCAACTCGGAAAGTCGTTCCGCACGGTCACGCCCGACGATCTTGCCAAACTCACGCAGTGAGCCGCCGGGTTAATCCCGGCGGCATAGCGTAACGTGTTGCCGCAGGTCTTTCGCGCCATGCGGCGGCGATGAACGCCGCCGCTCGCATCACGTCCCCCCGCCCAGCGCCGATCCCACCTGATACACCAACAGCGACCCGGTGTAGGCCAGCGCGGTCATGTACCCGAACATAAACACCGGCCAGCGCCAACTTTGCGTCTCGCGCCGCACGACCGCCAGGGTGCTCATACACTGGCAGGCCAGCACATAGAACACCATCAGGCTCATGCCGGCCAGTGGCGTGTAAACTTTGCGCCCATCGGGCCAGGTCTGCGCGATCATTTGCGCGCGCAAGGGAACGGACGTCTCGTCGGCCTTGTCTTCGACGCCGTAAACCACGCCCATGGTGGACACGAACACTTCGCGCGCCGCGAAGCTGGCGATCACGCCGATGCCGATCTTCCAGTCGAAACCCAGCGGCCGAATGACAGGTTCGATCAAACGCCCGGCCCGCCCGAGATAGCTTTGCCGCAGTTGGAGTCCTGAATCCGTAGCGTCGGGCCTTGTGCCCGGCGCTGGGCTCGCCGCGCCGCCCACAAGTCGCAGATCCGCCGTGGCGGGGGGCGACGCTACATCCTGAACCCTGAACCCTGAACCCTCGGTCTGAACCCTCGGAAAATATGCCAGCCCCCACAGCACGATGCTGATCGCCAGAATGATCGTGCCCGCCCGGGTGAGGAACAGCTTCGCCCGGTCCCAGGTGTGCCGGATCATCGTGGTCAGCCGCGGCAGCCGATAGGGGGGCAGCTCCATGATGAAGACCGGCGTCGGGCCCTTCAGCAGCGTTTTCTTGAAGAGCGTGGCCATCAGCAGGGCGGTGACCGTGCCGAGCGTGTACAGGCCGAACATCACGCCCGTCTTGAGCCAGACATTCGCGCCGAAGACGGCACTGATGACGATCAGATATACCGGCAATCGCGCGCTGCAGCTCATGAGCGGTGCCACCAGAATGGTCGTCAGCCGGTCGCGGCGATTCTCGATCGTGCGCGTGGCCATGATGCCCGGTACCGCGCAGGCGTAACTCGATAGCAGTGGGATGAAGCTGCGCCCGTGCAAGCCGACCCGGTTCATAATGCGGTCCATGATGAACGCCGCGCGGGCCATGTAGCCGCTGTCCTCCAGCAGCGCGATGAACAGGAACAGCAGGCAGATCTGCGGGAAGAAAACGACCACCGCGCCCACGCCCTTCAGCACGCCGCCGACCAGCAGGTCGGTAAGCATCCCGGGCCCCAGCGTCGCCGCCGTTTTCGTGCCGAGCCATTTGATGACCCCTTCGATGCCTTCCATCAGCGGCTGGGCCCAACTGAAAATCGACAGGAACATCACCAACATGATGCCGGCAAACAGGACCGGTCCGGCGAGCTTGTGCGTCGCTACGCGGTCGATGCGATCGCTGAGCGTTGCGCCGGGTCGCGCCTGTCGCTGCACCACCTGGGACGTCAGCGCTCCCAGCCAGGCATAGCGCGCTGCGACCAACTCGCCCACCGGGTCGGGCACGCCCTGACTGCGCGCCTGCCGCAGGATCGGTCCCAGGGCATCAACGACCTCTAACGGCAATCCGCGCTCATCCCGCGCACCTTCACGGCCTTCCTGCGTCAGCAGCAAGAGGGCGGCTCCTTCGCTCTGCTCGAGCGGAACCTGTTGTGAGTCGGCTAATCCGCGGGTCAAGTCTGCAACCAGGCGCTCCAGCGCTGCGGACGCGCGCCATGCGCGCTTCCGTGTGATGACTTCATCGAGATGCGCGATCTGCCGTCGCAGCTCCGCCACTCCCCAGCCGCTGCGCGCCACCGTCGGCACCACCGGCACGCCCAAGGCCCGCGCCAGCGCGGCCGTGTCAATCCGCTGTCCGCTGGCCTCGGCCACATCCATCATGTTGCAGACGACGATCGCCGGCAGGTTCAAGTCCAGGATTTGTGTCGCGAGATAAAGGTTGCGTTCGAGATTGCTCGCGTCGACGACAATAATCACGCCGTCGACCGGCTCGGCCGCCGCCATCCAGCCGAGCAACACGTCGCGCGCCACGCGCTCGTCGACGCTGCGGGCCGCCAGACTGTACGTGCCGGGCAGATCGATAAGCGTTATGCCGGCCTGGCCGGTGAGCCGCCCCTCTTTATGCTCGACGGTGACGCCCGGGTAGTTGCCAACCTTGTGTCGCAGGCCGGTCAGCCGGTTGAACAGCGTGGTCTTGCCGGAGTTGGGATTGCCGGCCACTGCCAGACGCAAGGTGCGGCGCGCGATGTCAGGTTGCGTCGCGAGCGTCGTCACGTGGCTGACCCCGACACCGTCGTCGGATCGATCCAGACACCGCGCGCCTCCGACTTGCGCAGGCTCAGATGGTAGCCGCGTACCGCAACGTCGATGGGATCGCCCAGCGGCGCCAGTCGCACGACGGTGAGCACGGTGCCGGGGACCAAACCCATTTCCATCAGCCGATGCCCTACCAGACTGCTGTCGAGACGCAGGATGGTGCCGCGCTGACCAATCGGCAAGCGATCCAACGTCAGGGGGTCGTCAGACATGCAGGATCAGGAACACTCGTCGACGTAGATGCAGCGCGCCAGGCGCCGGCACAGGCCGAAGCGGCACTCGCCCACCTGGCAAATGATTGGGTCGCCCAATTGCACGACGCGCAGCTTCCGGCCCTCGTCGATACCCAGTTCGCGCAGGCGCGTGACGCCGTGCTCGTGATCGGTGAGCCGCCGAACCGTGACCATCCGTCCGGAAGCAATGCTGGCAAGCGTTTGTAGCGTGAGGCTCTGGCCCGGTCCCGTCATCTGTACGTCCGCTTTCGAATGCTCAACTGAGCGCCAATTGAGACCCAATCTCGATATGGCAATGATAACCCCAAGTACCGGGGCCAGCAAGGGAATTCCGGAAAAATTCTGATCAGGTAGTGACCGAGAAGAAGGCTCAGGACGTGGGCGCTTCGCCGTCAGAGTGGGCAACGGCTGGACTGGTGGACTCCAGAGGCAGGCCCGTATCCGGGTCAAAGCGGCTGTTGGAGTCGTAGAGTCGATCTCTCATAATTCGCCCGATTTTGAACTTGACGGTCCGTTTTGCCGGCACCTCGACCCGTTCAAGCGTTTTTGGATTCTGAGCGGTCCGGGCTGCCCGCAGCTTGCTTTCAAAAACCCCAAAATCGCGGAACTCCAGCCGGTTCCCGGTGGCAAGCTCATCGACGATCTCATCGAGGAACGTCTGAATGACCCGTTTGACGACCGGCCGCTTGGTCGAACACTTCTCGGAAATACGGTCGATCAGTTCCTTCTTTGTGATGGTCGCCATGTGAACCGCTCGCTGCCCAAAAAATGCCGCAAGTCATACTACAGCAAGAGGTTTGCGCTATCAAGCCCTTTCGAAATCCGGGCGGTCCATCCGCCGCGGCAGGGCACTTATCGGGCGTCCAGGCAGTCCGCCATCGTATACATCCCGGGCCGTCGGCGGGCTACCCATTCCGCCGCCCGGAGCGCACCGCGGGCGAACGTATCGCGTGACGTGGCTGCGTGCGTCAGACTGAGCCTCTCGCCGGCCGTGGCGAAGTGGATGGTGTGACATCCGGGGTTATCCCCCAGCCGCAAGGCGTGTACGCCAATTTGTCGCGGCGGCCGAGGACCGATCGCACCCGAGCGGCCGTGGACCACGTCTGTGTGCGGATCACGCCCGGTGGCCTCGGTAATGGCCTGCAGCAGCCAGAGGGCGGTGCCGCTGGGCGCGTCCACTTTCGCCCGGTGATGTGCTTCGACGATCTCGATGTCATAATCGTCGCCCAGTTCGGCGGCCAGCCGGCCGACCAAGCTCAGCAGCACGTTGATCCCGACACTGAAGTTCGCCGCCTTCAAAATCGCAATCGCGCCCGCTGCCTCCTCGATTCGCGCCTGCTCTG
>DASXUA010000242.1:0-8038 GCA_036505095.1 Phycisphaerae bacterium | reverse complement strand
ATCCGAATCTGCTACGGCCGATGCGCCGCCGTCCGCAGCGGTCGAACGGGAGGCAGGCGCGACGGGTTGCGGAGCGTGTTGCGGACTGCGGTGCGGCTTGGCAGGCGCAGGCTCGACGCAACTCGCAAACGCGAGTGCGATCAGACCGAGCGACGCAACGATGATGGCCCTTGACATGCCCTGAACTCGACGTCTTATCGCGCCACCGACGCTCTCCGCCGCGGCGGATCGCGGTTCTGGAACCATCGTTGCGCCGGCGTCTTGCCGGGCGGTGTGCAGGCGGGACGCCCGCACCATAATGGATCACGATCGCGCGGCCGCGGCGACGCGCGGCGCTGGCGACTGGACCGCCGACCGGCCCAGCAGCTTTCGTAATACGGCCAGCATCGTAGCCGGTTCCAGATACGCTTCCGGCAACCGCAGATGAATCGT
Source organism: Phycisphaerae bacterium (assembly GCA_036505095.1). Taxonomy (GTDB): domain Bacteria; phylum Planctomycetota; class Phycisphaerae; order UBA1845; family UBA1845; genus DASXUA01. The sequence continues at coordinate 7,606 of DASXUA010000242.1, read as the reverse complement.
CTGCTCGTCCGGCATCCGCACCGTGCCGGGTGCGTGGGCGAACGCCTCCTGCGCCGCCTTCATATCATCGGTCGTAAACACAATATCAGGTCTGGCCAGAATAATGGACTGGATTTTCCAGCGCCGCGCCAACACGCGCAGCTCGGCCAATTCCACGAGCTTCTGCACCGGCTTGGGCGGCGGCCCGAAGGCGTCCTGCAGGTCGCGCTCCAACTGCCGCAAGTCCTCGATCGTGCGGCACGAGACGATCCGCCGATAAATCTCAATCCGCGCGCGGCCCGATTCGACGTATTTTGTCGGAATCTGGGCCGGGACGTCCAATTCCAGATGCACCGGGGCCATCTCGGGCGGCGCTTCGCCCTTGATTTCGCGCACCGCCCGTTCCAGGAGCTGACAGTACATCTCATATCCGACGGCCGCGATATGCCCGCTCTGCTCCGGGCCCAGCACGTTGCCCGCGCCGCGGATTTCCAGGTCGCGCATCGCGATGCGGAAGCCGGCGCCCAGCTCGCTGAACTCCTCGATCGCTTTGAGCCGCTTGGCCGCCTTGGGGGTAACGGTACGGTCGCGCGGCAGCAGCAAATAGCAATACGCCCGATGCTTCGACCGTCCGACGCGGCCGCGAAGCTGGTGCAGATCGGCCAAACCAAAGCGGCCGGCGCGGTCGATCAGGATCGTGTTGGCCCGCGGGATGTCGATGCCGCTCTCGATGATCGTGGTGCAGACCAGCACGTCGGCCTCATGATTGATCAGCTTCATCATCACCGTTTCCAAGGCGCCAGCGGGCATCTGTCCGTGGCCGGTGATGATGCGCGCCTCCGGCACGATCTTGCGGATATCGTCGGCCAGGCTTTCGATGGACTCGACGAAATTGTGCACGAAGAACACCTGACCGTCGCGGTTCATCTCGCGGATGAGGGCGCTGCGGATCAATTCGGGATCGAACATCCGCACCTGCGTGGCGATGCTGCGGCGATCGACCGGCGGCGTGGCCAGCGCACTGATGTCGCGGATGCCCAGCAAAGCCATGTGCAGTGTCCGCGGAATGGGCGTGGCCGTCAGCGTCAGCACATCGACCGTCTCGCGCAGATGCTTGAGCCGCTCCTTGTGGGCGACGCCAAAGCGCTGCTCCTCGTCGATAATTACCAGCCCCAGATTCGCAAAACCGACATCTTTGCTGAGCAGCCGATGCGTGCCGATCACGATGTCGATCTGCCCGCGTTTGGCGGCCTCGATGATGCGCTTCTGCTCGGGCGCGGCGCGGAAGCGCGACAGACACGCAATGCTGAAGGGATAATCGGCCATGCGCTCGCTGAAGGTGGCATAGTGCTGCTCGGCCAGCACGGTCGTCGGCACCAGCACGGCCACCTGTTTGCCGTATTCCACGACTTTGAACGCCGCCCGCATCGCCAGTTCGGTCTTGCCGTAACCGACGTCACCGCACACCAGCCGGTCCATCGGCCGCGGCAAGCGCAAATCGCGCTTGAGCTGATCGGCCACGGTAATCTGGTCTTCCGTTTCTTCGTAGATGAACGAGGCCTCAAACTCGCGCTGCCAGGCGGTGTCTTCCGGATAGGCCGTGCCCTCCTGCTGGCTGCGAACGGCCTGCAAGCGCAGCATCGAGGCCGCCAGATCGGTGACCGCCTGGGCGACGCGCTCCTTCGTTCCTTTCCAGCGTGTGCCGCCCAGCTTGGAGAGCGTCGGCGCCGAGCCGGCCGCGCCGATGTACTTCTGCACCAGATCGATCTGCGACGTCGGCACGTGCAGCACGGTCTTTTCGGCGAACTGCAGCGTGAGGAACTCTTCCTGCTTCTCCGAGTCTCCTTTGCGGATGGTTCGCAGGCCAACGAAGCGCGCGATGCCATGCGTGGCATGCACTACAAAGTCGCCGGGCTCCAGCTCCATGAACGATTCGAGCGGCCGGCCCGCCGTCGCCCGCCGAATCCGCCGCCGCTGCCGATAGCGGTGGAAGATCTCGTGATGGCCGACGACGATGGTCGGCCTCAGTGCACCCGGCGCGTCGGGCCTTGTGCCCGGCGCCCGCGCGCCAGCGCCGCCCACAAGGGGCGACGCTACAAGCTCGCCCTGCCACTCGAATCCTCTATGCAGGAGCCCGACGTGCAGATGCAGGGATTCGGGCACCGATCCGTGCTGCTCGATGATGATTTCGCGCAGGCGCTCGGATTCAGCGACGTTGTCGCACACGACGTAAACCTCGTGATCCTGCGCGCTGCGGATGAGTTCCGAAATGGCTTCGGCCGCTTTGCCCTCGAAGCGTGTCAGGGATGCCACGTTGAACGCGAATGTGTCCTGGGCGGCGGCGATGCTTCCGCCGAATCGATCGAAGTGAAGCTGGTCGAACGCCGCCATGCGCTGCAACACCTGGCCCACCTCAAACAAGCGCGGGCTGCGCCCCAGGCGCTCGTGCAGCGTGCGCCCGAACTCCTGCACTTCGGCGGGTTGATCCAGAACGATCAGCGTGTCCGGCGGCAGATAGGACAGGAAGTCGGTCAGGTCCTGTGGCGACGGCGCCGCCTGCCGTTGCGGGAGCGCCGCGATCGATAGCGTGCCGACCGAGGTCAGCGAACGTTGCGTCGAGATATCGAAGCGCCGGATCGATTCGATGCGATCATCATCGAATGTGATGCGCAGCGGATCGCTCTCGCCCGGCGCGAAGACGTCGAGGATATCGCCGCGCCGCGCGAAGTCGCCGGGCGACTCGACCCTTTCGAGTCGCTCGAAGCCGCGCGCCACGAGCCACTCGACGATGTTGTCCGGATCGCGCCGGCCGCCGACCTCCAGGCGCAGCGCGCCGGCCTGCAACGCCGCGTGCGTCGGCACTGGCTGCATCAGCGCCGCAATCGGCGCAACAATGAGGCGTGTAGCGTCGGGCCGCGTGCCCGGCGCGCGCCCGCCGGCGCCGCCCACAAGGGGCGACGCTACATCGTGGACTCGGAAGCCTGAACCCTGTTCCGCCAGCTCCAGGCACAGCCTCAGCCGCTCGGCATGGATTTCGCCGCTGGCGGCACCCTCGTTCGGCAGGCTCTCCCATGCCGGCAGCAACGCGACCGGGGCTTGACTGAACAGTTCCAGGTCTTCGCGGGCGTCGTCGGCGTCTTCCAGATGTGCGGTAACGTAAAGGACGCACCGGCTGGTGGCCTGCCCTAAGTAACTGACCACGGCGGGCGCAGAGGACCCCCACAGCCCGCGGACGGAAACCACCCCCCCGTGGGCCCGCAGTCGCTCAGCGAGCGCTGCCAGTGTCGCGTCGGCGGTGATCGATGGGATCACCCACATGTCCATCGCGATCATAGGTCCACCAGGCCGCGGCCGCAAAGTCGGGTGTGCCGACGTGCCGACGCGGCGCAGCGTGACAATTTTCCACAAGAATGGACACGGCGGCACTGGCCCCTGCCCGAAACGCTCAGTATGCTCACGCAGACGAGTCGCGGGCCGGACGATCCAGCGCCGCCCAGGGCGTCCAGGAGTCAAACGTGATGCATACCAACCCGACGCGGGCCTTGATGCCATTGCTGGTCGCGGCGCTCGCCTCACCGGCCGTCGCGCAGCCGCCGGCCAAGACCCCGGAGAAAGCCTCAGACAGGCAGCCCGCGAACGGGCACCTGCCAGCCAGCTTCACACTCGGCCGTTACGTGCCGGATAACGCGTGGATGCTGATTGATTCGGTTCATAATCCCGAGCGCGATTTCATCGATCGCCACTGGGCCCGCGTGTTCGAGGCCGTCAAGCAGAGCGGCGCGGCCGACGAACTCAAGAACGTCATCGCCGGAAACATGCAGCCCGATGAGCGCGAAAGGTTTGAGCAAGTCTGGCAGACCGTCACGCGTCTTTACAACAGCGTGCAGTGGTCGCAGTTGGCCTCCACCGAGTTCGCATTTGCGCAGCGCTTCAGGCCAGCGCTCGGGCCGCCCGAAATGTTCTTTCTGATGCGCGGTGCGCCCGATGCGACGGAAGCCAACTTCAACGGCCTCAAAGGGATTCTGGAAACCGTCTCGTCCGCGGCACCCGATGAACTGAAGCTCTCGGATCAGGAGCTCATGGGCGCCCGGGTGTGCGGGCTGGACATCGCCGGCGCCATGACCATCGATCTGATCCGCCGCGGCGACATCATTGCCGTGACGAGCAGCCGTTCGGCGACCACCGAGATGCTCTCCCTGATCGGCGGCGCCGGTCAGAAGCCTGAGGCGCCGACGGCGCACGGGGCCGTGTTCGATAGCCCGCGCTTTCAGCAGGCGCTGGCCGTAGTGACGGCGCCGGAGGATTCGGTGGCCTGGTTCGATCTGCAGCAGCTCTTCACAAACGTGCGCGCCATGTTTACCCCGAGATGTCCCAAGGGCGACGCGGCCGCTCACGACGAGTTTGTCATGCTGAAGGTCATGTCCGCGGCTGCCAACGAGCTGGATATCTTTGACGCCGCGATTTCAACCGAGTGGACCGATGGTTTGCAAACGCGCTCCGACAGTTACTGCAACCTGCGCGCCGATGCCGCCGGCAAGCCGCTCACGCGCCTCTTCGCGGTGCAGAAGCCTTTTGGGGAGTTCGATCATTTCGTGCCGGCCGAGGTTACCGGGTTTTCAGTATCCAGCGGTTGGGACCTGGCGCTGCTGTATGACATCGTGATCGATTTCATCAAGAACAACGCGCCGGACGGCGAGAGCAGCATTCGTGAGTGGGAAGCCATGCTGGCCGGCTTGAATTTCGATCCCAAACACGACCTGCTCGATTGGCTGGGCGGCGAGACGGTAAGTACGGCCTTCCCGGCCTCGGGCAAAAGCCTCTTCGGCAGCGGCGGGGAGTGGGTGGAGTTCGTGCGCGTCAAGGACACCAAGCAAGCCGCGGTGAAGATCGACGCTGCCGTTAACAAAATCAACGAATTGCTCGGTTCGAACGGCAAGCCGACGTTGATCGTCGAGGCCTCGCCCGAAGTGAAGGCCGGAGGCTTCCGCAGCTTGACGCATCCGATTGTGATGATGATGGGTTTGCGGATTCATTTCGGTTTCAGCGCGGACTGGCTGGTGGTCGGTTCCAGCGCCTCGGCCATCAATAAGTGTTTGGAGGCCGGCGCCGGCAAGCGCCCGACCGTCAGCAGCAATCCGCGCTTTCAGAAGGAAGGCATCGTGCCCAACGGACCGGTCGTCTCCGCCTCGTTCACCGATTTGTCCCATGTCGGCGAGGATTGGGGCAGTGCCGCGATGATGAGCAACATGATCACGGCCTTTATTCCCGATCAACCTGAAACTCGGCCTATCCGCGGCATCATTGCCGCACTGGGCCGCCTCGGCCCGGCCCTGTTGGAAATCAATTTCTTTAGCTCTGAATCGTCAGCGACGAGCTTCGACGGTCAGGCTTGGCGAACGAAAACGGTCACGACCTATCGCAATCCGCCCGCGGCCGATTAGGAACTGACCAGTAGCGAGTTGCCAGCAGGAGGCGCCTACGGCACACTGGCTACTTGCTTATGTCTGTCGAGGCCTACATCCCTTCGCGCATCGAGTTCGCCGGCGTCGAGATCGCCGGCCCCACTCTCGTCACGCTTTACAACCCGGACAGCGCCGTGTCCGGCGGCAGCTTAACGGCTTCCAAACCGCCGCCGGCTGGTTGCCGGGGGCGCTTGGTGGTCGAAGGCACCCGGGCTGGCAAGCTCTGGTCAATCGTCTGCCCTGAAATTGAGGTCCACAACAAGTCGGCCCTCGGCTGCGAATTCCACCTGCTGGCGGCTCCGCAGCGTACGGTCCTGCAGGACCTCGGCGAGTCCAAAGGCCGGCGAAAGAAGGGTATGGAGGAGCAGTTCGACATCCGGTGAGCCAGCCCTTGGGGTAGCTCGACGGTGTACTTCAGGCAGGCAGCGTGGCGGCCGAAAGACCTCCCAGGGGTGCGACCTGCCCCGGGGCGAGATTTTTTCTGGGACGGCCTCTGGAAGCCCCGCATCCGGGCGTGTAGGATATGCACGGTCGGGCGCTGCGTCGGAAAGCGGCCGATGGCGAACCAGCCCTCCGACCTGCGAGGCGCCGAAGCTTGAAGCAAGCTGCCGCCCCACAAGGCTGAATTCATGGAGATCCTGGCTATGAAGCGTGCGACGATGTTTACCTGGTTGATCGCCGCGCTCGGCGCGCTGCCGGCGTTGGCTCAGGGACCGACGGGTGGTTCCACGACCGTCACCCGTTCGGTGGTCACGCGGCGCGAAACCGCGATTGGCGCTTTGCTGCGCAAGCGGATCGACGCGGTGGACTGGGACCACGAGCCCTTCCAAAACGTGCTCAACTGGCTCAAGGAACAGGGCGAGGGCCGCATCAACATCATCCCGCGCTGGCGGGCGCTGGAGATCGTCGGGGCCGATGCCGACACGCCCATCACGCTGAGCCTGCGGGATTCGACGGTGCGGCAGATTCTGACCGAGGTGCTCTCGCAGCTTGGCGGGGCCGAAGGTGAAACCGACCCGGTGCAATTCCATTTCATCAACAATACGCTCACGGTTTCGACTCGTTCGGATTTCAACCGCAAGATGTATGTCCGCGTTTACGACGTCACCGACCTGATCTTGCAGGTGCCGAACTTCCGCGACGCGCCGGCGATCGATCTGACGCAGCAAACCGGCGGTGGCGGTGGTGGCGGCGGTGGTGGCGGCGAGAACATCTTCGGCGGCGGCCGTGGTGGTGGTGGTGGCGGCGATGAGGACCAGCAAGGCGGCGGCGGCCAGGGCGACCAGCAGTACAAGTTGCGCATGGACGCACTGATCGAGTTGATCAAGGCCTCCATCGAGCCCGACACCTGGGAAATCGCCAATGCTGGTGCATACGGTGGCTCGCCGGGCGGCGGCAAGGGCACGATCGTGCCGTTCAACCGGTTCCTGATTGTTCGCAATACGATCGAAGTACACGAGCAGCTCGGCGGCTCATTTGATTGATTTATCGTCGAGCGCGTAGCCCAGCCCACCCGCCTGGATTGGCTCCTGATTGTGGTGCGGGCGTGCCCAGCGGCGGCGAAGCCGGAGAATCGCAGCTTTCGCCGCGCCACGCTGCGGATGTGAACATGTGCGGCGCTCCAGCGCCGCACGCCTCTGCGCGGTCGTCGTGCTGACGGCCGCCTCTTCCCACCGGCGATGACGCCGCGGACCAGCGAGGTCCGCGGAACAGAACGAGTTTCAACATTCAGGAGGATTCGCGATGACAGTCCGATGCTGCGCGGGGATTCTGTTGGTTGGGTTGATGATGACGGCGGCACGTGCTCAGGCGCCACGGGGCGCCGGGTGGCGCGCTGGCCAAAGGCAGGCTAGCGCGGCGGCACTCGAGAAGCGAATCGACGCCGTCGATTGGGACCAGGTCCCGTTCCAGGAAGTGGTAGCGTGGCTGCGCGAACAGGGGGTCACGAACGTGGTGGCGCGCTGGCGCGCGCTGGAAACGGTGGGGGTTGATGCGGGCAGCACGGTCACGCTTAGCCTGCGGGATTCGAGCGTGCGGCAAATCCTGACCGAAGTGCTCGCGCAACTCGAGGACGCCGCCGATCCGCTGCAGTTCCATGCCCTGGGTAACACGCTCACGATATCGACACGTTCCGATTTCAACCGGCAGTTGTACGTGCGCGTCTA
>DASXUA010000241.1:0-7858 GCA_036505095.1 Phycisphaerae bacterium | reverse complement strand
AACGGCGGGCGGACACGCCGGCTCCGAACCCTGAAAACTGAAAACTGAAAACTGAACCCTGACCGCTCAACGAGGCCCGACGCCCTCGTCCAGCAGCAGCGGATCGTCCTGGAATCCGATCCGCAGAATGTCGCGCGAGAGCGGACCGCGTTTGAAGCGCTGATCGAGAATGAAGGTGTCCGCCGGCGAGGCCCCATCCATGATCGCGGTCGGATCGGTCACGTGATTCAGTCCGAGTAAGTGCCCGATTTCATGACTGGTGACGTTGCCGATCGCGCGCCCGAGCTGCTCGACCGTCAGCGGCGTGCTGAACAACGCCGGCTTGAATGACTCTGCGAACACGACCCCATCATCGCAGCGGTCCATGTTGTAATGGTCAACCTCTTGCGCGATGCCGAAGGCCTGCGGATTAAAGCTGCCGATCAGAATCGCGCTGTACGGCCGCGGCGGCTCGGGATCATCGCTCGTAAGCACGGTGACCTCGAAGGCGGCGAAGTTATCCCGCACGCGCGCCGTGATCAGCGACTTCAAGTCGTCAGTCCGGCCCGCGTACTGCGAACTGATTCGGCCCGCGTCGAACGGGTTCACGAAATTCGTCAGCAGGTTATCAGTCGGCGTCGGCCCGCCATCAAAATCCAGCACCACCGTCTGCGGCTCGGGCGGCGGCACCGGGCTGCCACTGGTCACCGTGAGCGTCATGCGATACGAGCCGCTGCGCGCATCGCTGGCGGCGAACGCCGAGTGGCCGATCACCACATAATACGGATCGCTCGCGTGCCGGATGATCGTGTCCGCGAAGGAATCGAGCGAGGTATCGCTGCGATCATCGTTATCGAACACGATCGCTTCCGTGTCGTCGAAAATCGCAATCGATGCATCAAGCTGCCGGTCGGGTGTCGAGACATCCACGATCAGCCGGTCACCCGGATTGAGCGCGCCCAACACGAACACGTCCAGGTCCGCCGCGCTTTCGATGTTACCCTGCAAGCGCGCTACACCGTTGTCGAACACCGCTAACATGGCTTGCGGGAAAGTATCGTTCGGTTCACCGCGCGTCTTGCCGGAGGGGCTGGTGATCGTCAGGTCCTGATTGCCGTCTTCCAGCGGCAGGCTGTTGGAACTGTTGCTGGGCGCGGGTGCGCCGCCGCCCGCGTTGCAGCCCGGCAGCGCCTGCGAAACGATCAGCAAGGCGATCCCGCCCGCACGTCCGTACAGGGAACCCCAACCGCGATGCATCGCCGTTGGTAACCCCGGCCGCCCTCGTGTCCCCACCGCCGTATCCCCCGGCTCGGACGCCCGCTCCCGCGGCTGGCCATCGGACCTTCCGACGCCGCTCCGCCGGGCGCGACCCGCCGTGCCTGCCATCAGTCTAAAGTTCGCATGGGCGACCCGTCAAGCGCAGCGTACGGTTTCACGGCTGCCCACAGGGCGCCGCCTGCGCCGATCGCGCCCGCTGCTGTTCACAGCGGCCGCAGAAGCACATCGTAAACGCGTGTTGCGCCCGCGCTGGTTCGCTCGCGTCCGCGCTAAGCCCGATATCCGTCACAATCGCCCGGGCCGTGCGGCGCGCCTGCACGGTCTGGAAATCGCCGCCGACCGCCTCGTAAAGGCATTCTAGCGCGTCCTGCTCGCCAATCGGAAACACCTCGCCAAACAATGGCGAGCGCCGGAAGCTCTGGCCGCCCAGCATCTGGCTCAAGCTGGCGGTCACGTCCATGATGGCCCGCGGATCGCGCGTGTGCGACAACCCCAGCAGGTGCCCGACCTCGTGGCTGATCACGTTGGCCAACGCCTGGCTGATCTGATCTTCCGACGGATTCAGAACGGCGAACGATGCGAACGTCTTGGCAAACACGATGGCCTGCTGGCCGGGGTCCCAGTTATTCTCATCGACCGATTCGGCCACGCCCAGCGCGTCCGCGTCGTATCCGCCCACGTGAATCGTGGCGAAGGAGCCGTGCGGCGGCGGCGACTCGCGCGAGGAACTGAAAACCACGTTCAGCCCCGCATAGTCCGCGCGCACCTTCTCGAGCGTGGCGGCGATGAGCGCGTCATCCTGGCCGGCGAATTTACCCATGATGTCAGCCGGATCAAATGCTGGAATGTCCGCTGGCGGCCGCGGCCCCAATCGAACGCTCGCCGCCCCGTCGAAATTCAGATAGACGACCTGCGGTCGCGGCGGCGGCACGTCGTCCACAAACGAACGGGTGATGATCAGCGTGTAATCCCCGGTCGACCCCGTGCCGGGCTCCGACGCGACGCCCGCGTAAGCGTGATCGGCATCCTGGCGGAACACGGCCTCAACGAACACACCGCCGTGGCCCTCGACCAGGTTGAGCGTGTCGTCGATCATCAGGGCGCTGCCCGAGGCATCGAACAGCGCCAGCCGCGGTCGCTGGATCGTGACCAGGTTCAACTGCACCACCAGCTTCTCCTGTGCGGCGACGGGGCCCAAGTCGAATACATCCACGTCGCCGACGGTGCTGATACTGCCCTGAATGACGGTCTGCGGGTCCGCCTCGGCCGGCAGAATGTTGGCTGCCGCCAGCGACCCGTTGTTCTCGATTTCGCGGTACGTGCCGCGGCCCTGCAGACCGACGCCGGCCAGCTCCTCGCCGCTGGGCTGAATTTGACCGGGAAGATTCAGCCCCGTGTTGCAGCCCACCGCAAAACCGAAAGCCGAAATCAGAAAACAGAAACACACTCTCGCGCGGTGTATGATTTCGGTTTTCGGTTTTCGGTTTTCGGCTTTCTCAGACGCCGCCAAATGGCGCACGCTCCGCGAAGCGCCGACGCGCTGCCGTGAAATTTCCGATTGCACGTGAATTCCCCGGATGAAAGGAACCAGATTTCCCCATCCCGACGGCCCTTTGTGGTGCAGGCGTCCCGCCTGCAACCTCGGCGGGTCGCAACGTTGAGTTGCCGGTGCGCCGGGGAAACGCTCTCTAACTCCCCATTCGGCAGGATCGCCACTCCTGTTTAGCCCACGCGCTGCCGGCACCTATAAAACATCACCGGCGCGCTATGGAGAGGCGCGCTTCGAGCGTCCACGTTGGCCTGGAGGTCCGGTCCCGGTAAAAAGTGTCAGTATGAGTGGCGCCCAGACAGCGTCAGGTCCGCAGTTGGCCGCGGAATCTTGCTATCGGGCGGACTTCGCACGGCCCGCGGGCCGCGCCTGGGTTCGGGTCGGGGCCGCCGCGTCCGAAGCGTCGGTGTACGTCAACGGGCAGCTCGTCGGAACGCATCTCGGTGCCTGGACGCCGTTCGAGTTCGAGATCACGCGTTGGCTGCGCGACCAGAACGAGTTGGAGATCCGCTGTCGCGATTGCCTGCATACCACCAACGGATTTCTGCCCACGCTCGGCGTGCGTTGGACGGGGGCGCGCGATGTGGAAATCCGCACCGCGCCGACGCCGCCGCGCGCGCCCGCTCGGCAGCGCTCGGCCGTCCGCGGGACGCAGCTTCTGGTCGATGGCCAATCATTTCGCGTGCGCGGCGTGCTGCATTGGGGCTACTACCCGGAACTGAAGCAACCCTGGCCCGCTGAAGGGCAGATGCGCCGCGAGATCCGCGATATGCAATCCCTGGGTTTCAATCTGATCAAGTTCTGCCTGTGGGTGCCGCCGCCGCGCTATTACGAATTGTGCGACGAGCTGGGCATGCTGGTCTGGCAGGAATACCCGGTTTGGAATGCCCCGCTGGCGGATCGGGCGATCATCGCCGAATACGAGGAGTTTTTCCGGCAGGACGGACCGCACGCCTGCGTGATCCTGCGGACGCTGGCGTGCGAGAACGATCGCATCGCTCCCGAACTGGGCCGCGAGTTGGTCGATCTGGCGCACCGCATGATTCTCGGCTGCGTGGCGCTGGACAACAGCGGCTGGTTGTGCAGCGAACGCGCCGGCGATTTTCACGACGAGCATCCCTATCTGCACAACGCCCAGTGGTCCTATTACGCGCGGCGCCTGCGCGGCAAGCTGACCAAGCCGTTGCTGCTGGGCGAAACGATGGCCGTCGATACGTTGGAAGAGGGTTCAGGGTTCAGGGTTCAGGGTTCACGTGAGGAACCACTCAGCATTCAGCACTCAGGACTCAGGACTGAATGGGAGCGGCTGCGGCGAGCTTCGCGCAACACTGCACTGGCGGTGCGGCGCTTTCAAGTCGAGACGCTGGCGCGCGACCTGCCCGCTGCGGGTTACGTCATCACCGGAATCCGCGATACGCAAGACACGCCCATCGGGCTTTACGCCTACGATGGGCAGCTCAAGTATCGACCCGACGAGTGGGCCTGGCACCGCGACTGCCCGGCCGCGCCGCGCGCGATCCCCCAGGTCTCGGGGCCGATCATCGGTCCACGCAAAGGGGAATGGAAATGCCCCGAGTACCTGTGGTGGAGTCCCGTGGTGCAGGTGCTCGATCCCGCTCTGCGGCGCGAATTGATCGAGCGGGAGTGCGTGTTCGATCTGCTTTCCGGGCGTGTGCTGGCGCAGACGGAAGGCACGCGTGTCCTCGTCGAAGTGTGGGACGTGCACTCAGGTGCGCCGCGCCGGCACCCGTTGGTCATCGAATTCGAAAGCGAAGGGCAGCGGCGAGTCGTGTCAGCCTTTCGCCACGATACGGCGGCCGGTCGCGAACTATGGGAGATCTTAAGCGTGCGCACCGGCCCCGCTCCCGAAATCGGACCACTGATCGGCACGTCAATCGTCCTGGAGGATTGGGAGATGTCGTTCGATGAAACCCACTGGACCCCGATCAAGTGCGACACGCCCCTGGTCAACGGCGGTGCGAACGTGTTCGAGGGCTGGGCGACTTTCCGCACGCCTGTGAACTACCTCGGCGGCCCGCGGATTCTGCGCTGCGAGGCCGTTGGCGATTACTACGAGGTCTTCATCGACGGCCAGCGCCTGGGGGAGGCCGGCCCGCGCGAAGGCACCTGGGACGGCACGCGCGACATTCCCAGGAATTTCGATATCTCTCTTTCGCCGGGCGCGCACGAATTTGTTTTCCGCCTCCGCGACTGGCGCGCCGCGGGCGGCCTGGTCGGCCCCGTCTATCTGACCACGAATTTGGATGAACGTATCTTCTGAGGACGGTGCTTGCAGGTTCCGATGCTGGATAGACGCTTGGCAGCGTGTCCGCGCTGCCTTTTCGCGGACCTTGCGACCGGGCTCACAGGATTTCCGATAGTCGCTCTACGGGTACCGCTCGGGTTCCGGGCGACACGGCGGAGGTGCCCAAATCTTCCTTCCCGGAGCGGTGAACAACAAAACACCTGGGTTCATACTGGGACATCGCGCCGGCAAGCTGCCTCAGAGGCCGCGCCATGTCAGGCAGAACGGTTCGCGAAGCCTTGGCCTCCAACAGCAGAACCGTGCGCCCGCGAAGCGGGACCACGAAATCCACCTCCAGGCCCTGTTGATCGCGGAAGTAATAGAGCTGCGTCCCGCGCCCGGTGTTTTGCTGCTCCTTGATGATTTCGGAAGCGACATGGCTCTCGAAGACCGGCCCCAAGAAGGGCGAGCGGTTCAGCAGCCGCTCAGAATCAATCCCCAGCAGGTGACAGAGCATTCCGGAATCCACGAAGTAGAGCTTGGGCGATTTGATCAGCCGCTTGCCGAAGTTTTCATAAAAGGGAGGCACCAGGATGATTTGCCCCGTAATCTCCAGGATGCTGAGCCATTCGCTGATGGTCGAAACCGAAACGCCCAGCGGCGCTGCCAGATCGGTCTTGTTGAGAACCTGTCCCGCGCGGCTGGATAGCAAGGCCAGGAAACGCCTGAATACGCTCAGGTCGCGGATGGAACTGATCGCCCGCACGTCGCGCTCGAGGTAGGTTTGCACGTAAGATCGGAACCAGATGGAGGCGGTTGCCGGCCGCGGGATATAGGGCATTTTGAGAATTCTAGGGTAACACCTTAGAAAACTCAAACACCTTCTGCCCCCCGACGACTCAGGGACCGGCTGATCCGGCGCGCAGAGGAGCGCGACTTGATACTTCCGGTGCTGCGTTGCTCGGTTGGCTCTCGGGTTCGGCCTGCCAGACTCGCACGGTGCTGTCCCAGGACCCGGCCGCCAGATACTGACCGTTGCGACTGAACGCAACGCAGGTTACGGGGGCGGCGTGGCCGCGGAGGGTCAGGATCTCGGCACCGCTCTGGAAATCGAACAGCTTGATCCCGTCGTCGATTGCCAGCGCCAGCCGCGTGCCATCTGGACTGAGTGCCAAACCACTGACCGAAACTGGGCGGACGTCGAGGCTCCGCAGGGCTGCTCCGTCAGCCGCGCGCCAGAAGCGCAGCGTGTGATCGCCGCTCGCGGTGATGAGCTGTTCGCCGTCCGGACTGAACGCCACACCTTTGACTTCATCCTTATGCCCGCGCAATACGATCTCCGACTCAAGCCGGTCGATGGGCCACACTCGGACGGTGTGATCATTCGATGCCGAGGCGAGGAGCGCTCCATCGGGACTGAAGGCCAGGGCGCTGATCGCATCGCGATGTCCCGTCAGCCGGCGCAATTCCATACCATTCTCCACGTCCCAGAGCCGAACCGTTCGGTCCTTCGAACCGGATGCAAGCAGCCGGCCGTCGGGGCTGATCGCCAACCCATCAATGCGTCCCGAGTGACCCGCCAGCGTTCGGATGAGCGCACCTGACGCAACGTCCCACAATGCAATGTTGTGATTGACCGAGCAAAAGGCCAGGTAGCGCCCGCCGGGATCGAAAGCGACGTTCGTCACCAGTTCGCCGTCGGTGCTGAGGACGTGCAGCACGCGGCCGGTAGTCGTCTCCCACAAACGAACGGTGCCGTCACGCGACGCGCTGGCGATGGACTGCCCGTCCGGACTGAATGCTACGGCATATACCCAGGAGCGATGTCCCCGCAGGACGCGCACCTCGTCAGGAGCATCCGTATCCCATAGCTTTACCGTGCGGTCACGGGAGGCTGAAGCGATCCGTCCGCCATCCGGGCTGAACGTCACCGCATAGACGGTCCGCTCGTGCCCGCGCAGCGTTCGCAATAATTCGCCGGTTTCGGGATCCCACAGTCGGACGGTGCGATCGCGGCCGCCCGTGGCGATGCATCCCGCCGGAAACGCATGAGCGCTCCAGGCGAGCGCGATGACTGATCCTGCATCGGTGCGCAATTGCAGCTCTTCTGCGCCGGTTTCGACATCCCAGATGCCAGCATCGGTCTCATCTTGCGCAAGCGCGATGTGCCGGCCGTTCGGACTGAAGGCGGCGTCCAGAACCGCGCGTGGCCGGCCTGTCGGCGTTGCGGCGGTACGATTGGCCAGGTCCCATACGACCAACCCTACTCCGCTGTAGCCGACGGCGAGGCGCTGACCATCAGGATGGAAGCCAAGGTGCGTGACCCCGCTGGGACCATCGAGTCCGAAGAGTTCGACACCGGTACGCGCGTCCCAAAGCTGCACGCGCGGGGCGCGCTCCGCCGTCGCGATCAACATTCCGTCGGGGCTGAAAGCCACCTTTGCGAGTTCAGCCGCCCCGCGCAGCGTAAACAACTCGCGACCCGCCGGCATCTCCAGCACACGAATCGTGCCCTCCGCGGTGAGTGCGGCCAGGCGCGCGCCGTCGGAGCTGATCGCCAGCGAACCAAGCAGCGCACGAAGCCCGTCCATCTGCCGCAGCTCGGACATGGTGGAAGAGTCCCAGATGCGCAAGGTCAGGTCTTCGGACGTCGAAATGATCGAGTCGCCGTTCGGGCTGAACAGCACTGCGCGCACGGGTCCGGTATGGCCGTCCAATGTTGCGGAGCTCAAATCGCCGCGCCCAGCCAGATAACGCCACTCCCAATTCCGCAAAGGCGCGGGCGCCTGATCCAGAGCCCGGCGCCA
>DASXUA010000240.1:0-4454 GCA_036505095.1 Phycisphaerae bacterium | reverse complement strand
CATCAAGGCCCTGAGCAGCGCCGCGGAGCAAGAGGCCAAGGCTAGGCGATCGGCCCGGCGGGTCGAGTCCGTCCGCGCGGCATTTGTCACCGCGCGCGACCAAGTCTTGACCGATCTCTACGAGTCCGTCAAGGGCCGCTTCGTCGAACTGTACAAGCAGCTCCACGCACCCGACGAACAGGGCTTTGACGCCGATCTCGAACCAGGCGGGGCGGGGCTCGATCTCGCAGTCGACTTTTACGGAACCGGCAAGGTCGCGCCGTTCGCGTTGCACAGCGACGCGCATCAGGACAGCATGGGGATCTGCCTCTTCCTTGCGCTCAGCGAGCAAGTTCAAGGCGCCAGGATGGGGTTCTGCATGCTCGACGATGTCGTGATGTCGGTCGACGTGGGCCACCGTGCCGGCATGGCGCGGCTGCTCGCGCAGCTCAAGGCGAGAACCCAGTTCATTGTCACGACGCACGACCAGGTATGGGTCAAGCAGCTCCAGGCGGAGGGTTGCGTCGCGGGTCCGGACACGACACAGTTGGTCGGGTGGAGTCTCGATGGCGGCGTCGTCCCCTTCGACGCACCGGACTTCCTGGGCGAGGTCGCCAGTGACCTCGCGAATCGCAACGTCCGTGCGGCCGCCGCGACGCTGCGACACGGCTTGGAGGCGTATTTCCACTTTGTCGCCGACGCGCTGGGGGCTGAGGTTCCCTACTCCCTTCGCGGGCAGTATGACTTCAGCCAGATGTTCAACGCTTGCTGCGGGAAGCAGAAGAAGTTGCTGGGCAAGGCGAAGGACGCGGCTCAGTCATCGGCCCAAACTGACGTGCTCGCGGCGTTCAACGACTTCGAAACGAGGCGAAGGGCTGTCTTGACGGACGCGAATGCCGAGCAATGGTCCGTGAACCCGAACGTTCACTTCAACCAGTGGATGAACATGACGCCGGCAGAGTTCGCGCCTGTAGCGGAAGCGTTCGCCGCCGTCTGCAAACTTTTCCAATGCCCAACCTGTGGGTCCATCTTGTACGTTGTCCGCGAAGGCGCAGAGCCCAGCGTTCTCCGTTGTTGCTGTGACGCAACGGCCTGGAACCTGAAGACGCGATCGGGCTGAATCGTGCGCCTGTCGCGGCCAGCCGCGTGACGACTACCTGGCTGGTGGCACACGTCCGCGTGTTCACGCCCGCGCCGTGACCCGCGCGATGTTGCTCCAGTCGCCGAAGGGCTGGTCGTCGTCGCGGTGGCGGCACGGGTGGCAACCATCAGGCGGCGCCATGCTACGCGCGGGCCGCACTCGACGCGAACCGAGCGCCGTTTCGCGGGTTTCGGACGTAGGACGGACTGGTCGATTTTACGTGTCCGTCTCAGCGGCCGGGCTCGGGTTCAGAATGGGGCCCAAGCCGTTCGCCTTGGGGCCAAGGCCGGCCGTCGCCGCACACCTGCGGAGAAACCTGAAGGTCCATATAACAGGTCGCGGTAAACTTCACGTCGGTGCGAGCGCTGGACTTGAACGAGACGGCCTAGGGCATTTCATAGCCCCAATCGTCTTCGAACTTCCTTCAGGGGGATCGATGGCTCGCGCGTGCGGCGTTTGGCCTCAGCGATGTCGCCGCGGTCCTGGCGGTCCTGCTGTTCCAGCCTGGCCTTCATCCGCTCGTAATCACGCTTTGCAATCAGGACGAATTCGCGGCCGAGGAGCTTGATGGTTTGCGGCGGCATTTCGGGACCTGCCTCTGACTCTCGTCGCCTGCCGATTCTACGTCGCCGCCACACCGCTGGCAAAATCCGCCGCTTGACGGCTGCGGAGGTGCTTCGCATAATGTGAAGGCGTGAACGTCATCAGCCGCCGGAAGCTGAGGGACTTCTATGAAGCCAGCCCGGAGCGCAGGCAACACGCCATGGCATTCGAGAACTGGTTCAAGCTGGCTCGCAAGGCCCGCTGGCGGAATTTTCAAGAGACGCGCGCAACATTCGGTCAGACCGATGTGGCTACCGGCGATACGGGCAGGACCGCCACCCTCTTTGATATCGGTGGGAACAAGTACCGGGTCGTCGCGCACGTCGATTACCGACGACAGACCGTGAAGATAGAGGCGGTGATGGATCACCGGGAATACGACAAAGGGTTATGGAAGAAACTGTTCTGAAGGATACCTATGCCCACAACAGTCAAGAGGCGGCGGCGGCGTGATTTGTATTTGGACCGGGTGCGGAGTTTTCCGCTCAAGACCATCAAAAACGATGTCGAGCACGAGCAGGCCGCGCGCATCATTTCTGAATTGATGGGCCGTAAGCTGGACAGCGGGACGGGCGATTACCTGGATGCCCTGATCGTTCTGGTAAGCAAGTACGAGGACGAGCATCACGCAATCGCGGAGGATATGACGCCGCAGGAGGCACTCCGGGCGTTGATGGAGGCCAACGGCCTGAGCCAGGCCGACATCGGCCGGATCATCGGCAGCGAATCGTCCGTCTCGATGTTCCTGGGCGGGAACCGCGAGCTGTCAAAGTCGCAGATCAAGAAGCTGGCGGAGCGTTTCAAGCTGAATGCGGCGGTTTTTTTGCCTTGATTCCCCCCGCCAAGCGTCGGCATGAAGCGGACACGACAGTTCCCTTCGCATGTCATTCAGTCAGGCGGGTCAGCGGCTATAATCTCCGGCTGGAACCGCGATCCTACGCCAAAACGGGAGCTGCTTTGCCGTCCGCCGTGAAAGAACATAAACGCTGCACCTCGCGAACGCCGCGCGTCGGCGGGGATGTGGCCTTGCCTGTGCTCGACGCCTCATCCGTAAGCGGGGGGAAGGTCCGCAAGAGCAGGAACGGGCCGCGCCGCGCGGCCGTCCTGATTGCGGTACACGTGCTGTTCATCGGACATCTGGTGCATTGGAAACTCGCCGGCCGCACGCTCTCGCCGGTCGAGCCGTCCGAGACCATGTACGCCCTGAATCACTCGCACGACTCCCCGGCCGTGCGGCACCTCAATGCCGGCTTCTTCTTCTTTGCGATTGCGATTCTGGCCACGTTGATCTTCGGCCGATTCTTCTGCGGCTGGGGCTGCCACATCGTGGCCTATCAGGACTTCTGCGCCTGGCTCATGAAGAAAATGGGGATTAAGCCCAAGCCGTTCCGCTCGCGCCTGCTCGTTTGGGTTCCTCTATTGGCTGCGCTGTACATGTTCGTCTGGCCGAATGCCTATCGCGTGCTCTTCGCGCACACACCTGCGCCGCCGCTCGTGAGTCAGATCACGACGACCGAGTTTTGGAAGACCTTTCCCGGGCCGATCGTCGCGATCGCGACTGTGTTGATCTGCGGCTTTGCGGCCGTTTACTTCCTCGGAGCGAAAGGCTTCTGCACGTATGCCTGCCCGTATGGCGGTTTCTTTGGTCTAGCTGACAAAGTAGCGCCCGTCCGAATCCGTGTGACCGATGCGTGCGAGCACTGCGGCCACTGCACGGCCGTGTGCACCTCGAACGTGCGCGTGCACGAGGAAGTCGCACGCTATGGCATGGTCGTCGATCCGGGCTGCATGAAGTGCATGGATTGTGTGAGCGTGTGTCCGAATGATGCGCTCTATGTTGGCTTCGGCGCGCCGGCGATCGCGACCGGGCGAATCGCGGAGAAGCGCGCCGCTGCGAGAAAGGATTCTCGCACCAGCGATGCGCCGCCGCGCAAGCCTGCGCCGCGCCGCTACGATCTTTCGTGGCCCGGCGAAATCGCATTGTCGCTCGTATTCCTCACGGTGCTGCTGTGCTTCCGCAGCTTGTATGGCTGGTTTCCCTTTTTGATGTCGCTCGGCATGGCCGCCGTGGTGAGCTACATCCTCTTGCAGTGCTATCGGCTGTTCGCCATGCCGACGGTCACGATCCAGAACTGGCGGCCCAAGGTCGCGGGAGCCATCCAGCCGTCCGGCTGGGGATTGCTGGCGCTCGGCGCAGTGCTGGTCATCTGGACCGCGCACAGCGGGTTTGTGCAATACAATCGCTTCGCCGGCGAATATGCCTATGCGGCCGCCGGAATGCCGACGGTCGGCATCGATTTGCGCCCGCCGGCCACGGACGCGCGCGAGCTGACGCAGCTCAATCTCGCGGCCGCGCGGCTGGAGCGCGTGGCGCGCTGGGCCCTGGTTCGCGACCGTCGCCTGGCGGAGATGCTGGCCGGGCTGAACGTCCGCCGGGGCGACTCCGCCCAGGCGCAGCGCTCCCTCGAACAGATGATCGCGCGCGATCGTGATTTTTCCGCCGAGGCCTACCTCACGCTCGGGACCCTGCGCGTACGCGCTGCCGACCGCGCGACGCGCGAGGCTGCCCGGGGCGCGTTCATGACGGCGCTGAGTAAAGGCGGTCCGGCCACGGCCGGCCGCGAGCATCTCGACCGCGTACACGCACAGGCGCATGTGCAGCTCGCGCAATTGGCCGGCGGGCAGTCCGACACGACGGCCGCGTTGCAGCATTTGCAAGCCGCGCTGCTGC
>DASXUA010000239.1:0-2909 GCA_036505095.1 Phycisphaerae bacterium | reverse complement strand
CGGGTCAGGTCGCGGCTTTCAAGCGCTGCTGCCTGCGGACCGGCCGCTATGACGGCACGAACCGCGGACACTACTTTTAGGGAACGCCAGGACACAAGACGCCGCCGTACAGGCGGCGTCTTTGTTGCTGCACCCATGCTGCAGGGACCGGCCGCGGCTCCCGAGGCCGATCTCATGGCGGGCGTGGCCGACATCTTCAAGGCCCGTGCCCGGACCGCACAACGGGCGCTGTGCGCTGGACCAACTCGACTCTGAAGAGGTGGGCTACCCGCCCGTGCGCGCACCGTTGCCCGGAGTCCACGTTGGCAAGTCGGCCAGGCCGCCGCGGCAGTAGGTGTGGTGCCACAACTGCGTGGCGATCACGGCCGTCAGGGCCACGTCGAACGCGAAGTGCCGCGGCGTTGTCCAGCGCGGCTCGTGCGCCTGCCAGGCGCGCACGCCTGCGACGGCGTCCGCGTCGAAGTAACCTGTACGCAGCAGCGACGCGCGGCTGAGCAGTTGATCGACCCACGGCGGCCGCGGGTTGCCGAGGAAGCTCCGCGCTAGCGTGGCGCGGAACATCGTCTTCGGACGTTGGGCGATCGCGTGCGGCAGGGCCTTGTCCGCGACGCGCCGCAGGAGCCACTTACCCGTCAGCCTCCTGAGCTTGAATTCCGGGTCGAGTGCCGCGCAGAAGCTGATCACGTCTTCGTCGAGGAACGGATAGCGCGTCTCGACGGCCGAATGCATGGCCACGCGGTCGCCCTTGGCGGCGAGCAGCAGTCCCGGCAGCATCGTCTTGTAGCCGACGTACAGCGAGCGGTTGAGCGGGTGCCAGCGCGCGATGCGCTCGTTGGCAATCCCCAACTCGTCGTAGGGCGAATGGTCGCCCAACCGTTCCCACATGCCGGCCGAGAACAACCGCGCCCGCGTCTGCCCGAGCAATTCAGCCAGATCCTGCTGCACGGTGCGAACTCCGCCCAGCGCGGCGCGCGGCGGGCGGTGCGCCGCGCCGCCGCCGATGCTCGCCAGGAGCGCCCGGTGCAGCAGCCGCGGCAGCCAGCGCCCGAATGAGCGCCCGATTGCGTGGCCGAAACGTTCGCTGCGGAACCAGATATATCCGGCCAAGGCCTCGTCCGCGCCCTCGCCGGTCAGCGCGACCTTGTAACCGGCTTGGTGGACCCGGGCGCTGAGGCGCAGCATGCAGGCACAGGAGGTGTCGAGCACGGGAGATTCAGCGGCGGCGATGAGTTCCGGGTACAGCGACGCGATCTGGCGGCGATCCATCGTGACCGTTGTCAGCGGCGCGCCGAGCGCGGCCGCGGACTCGGCCGCGTCCCGCCGTTCGTCGGGTCCGGCGTGATCGAGCCCGATGGTGAACGCGGGCAAGGGGCCGCCGCGCTCCTGGGAGCTCAGCGCCGACACCACGGTGGAATCCAGCCCGCCGCTGAGGTAACTCACTACGGGCACATCGCCGCGCAACCGGCGCCGCACCGCATGACGCAGCCTCTGCTCCAGTTCGTCCACGCCCGTCCGCCCATTGGCATAACGCCGCTCATCGCCGGCATCGGGAAAATCGAGGTCCCAGTATTGCTGCAGGGCAGCGCGGCCGTCGCGAATCCTCAGGTAGTGACCCGGCGGAAGCAGTTGCACGCCCTCAAAGCAGGTTCGCAGCGTCCCCGGGCAGATGAAGGTGAAAAAGTGATTGATCGCTCCGACATCCGGACGCGCCGCGACCAGGCCGCTGGCGAGCAGGGCCTTGATCTCGGAGGCCCACAGCAACCAGCCGTTCTGCTCGGAATAGAACAGCGGACAAATGCCGACGCGATCCCGCGCCAAGTAAAGCGTTCGGTGCGGCCGGTCCCAGAGAGCCACGGCGAACTGCCCCGTTGCCTGCTCGAAGACCCGTTCGCCGAAATCCTCGTAGAGGTGGACCCATAGCTCGGTGTCGCAGCGCGTCGCGAGGCGGTGGCCGCGGGCGATGAGGGCGGCGCGCAGGTCAGGAAAGTCGAACAACTCGCCGTTGAATGAGACCCATACGTCGCCGCGTTCGTTGCTGAGGGGTTGACGGCCGCCGGCCAAGTCGACGATGGCCAGGCGATCGGTGCCGAGTGCCAGACCAGGCTCGATGTGCGCATGCGCATCGTCGGGCCCACGATGCTGGATGGCCGCCAGCATTGCCGTCAGCCGCGCCTGCGGGAAGAGCCGTTTGCCCGTCAGGTCTAATGCACCGGCGATGCCGCACATCCAGCGAGTCTCTCCTCCGGCTGATTGTAGAGGGCTCTGGTGCCGAATTCCGATTATGCCGGCGCTACGAGGCGGGCGGGACGCCTGCCCCCCAAAGGCAAATATTTGAGGGAATCTTGCGAAAAGCCATCCGCACGCTAGGCTACGCGGTGCGTTGCTGGTGCGGCGGCGCGGAGCTGGGCGCGGCGATGATGCGTGCCGTGGATCGTAACGTGTCCGTGATGCGCATGGGCATAGGACCCGCGGCGGTATGCCCGTTGATTCACAATCCAATGCAGGCAAGTTGCCTGCACCACAAGGAGGAAATGAACCCATGAGAAACGTGATT
This sequence comes from Phycisphaerae bacterium, assembly GCA_036505095.1. Taxonomy (GTDB): domain Bacteria; phylum Planctomycetota; class Phycisphaerae; order UBA1845; family UBA1845; genus DASXUA01. Next base: position 355 of record DASXUA010000239.1, on the reverse strand, counting down.
CGTATTTCGGTGTTGGCGCTCGGCGCTGCCATGCTGACGTCGGTGGCGCGCGCTCCGGTTGCGGCGCGCGCGGATGAGCCGCTTCTGACGGAAGACGGCGTGATCAGCGGCACGATGCAAATCGATTTCAAATCGCGCACGTCGCTGGATACCAGCGGCGATCTGGCCGAGGGCTCGCCGGCCAAGGGTGTGCAGGATGCGTACAGCTTCGCGCTGAACGTAGCGAAGACGACCGAGTTCTCGGGCGAAATCGATCGGCTGCCCAATCTGTATTCCAAGACCCTGCGGCGGTTGCAGCAGGGGGCGATGCTTGGGTTTCACGTCAAGCTGGCGTTGATGAATCCGGCCAATCTGA
>DASXUA010000238.1:0-6628 GCA_036505095.1 Phycisphaerae bacterium | reverse complement strand
ACGGGCGCTAAAATATGATGTTACAGGCCGTGCGGCTTACGCGCCGGCAAGCCGGGAAAGCGGCACAGCCGTTGCCCTGAATAGTTGGCGGGAGGCGTACCAGGCCACGGCTCGCCGGGAGGCTCGCCCTCCCTGCGGCATCGCGGCGGCGGGTCTGGAGGCCCCGGGCCACGCCTGGAGGAGGAGGAAAGGATCATGATGAGCGAAGAGACGTTCCAGCGCAAGCTGGCTGAACTGGTGGCAGAAATCGGAACGCTGCCGACGGCCGAGCGCGAGAAGCTTGAACTCTTGGCCGAACAAACCAAGCAGCGGCATCGGCAGTTGAAGGAAACCGTCAGCACGCTGCAGGAGAGCATCGATTTCCTGCGGCTCTCGATCAAGTACATGCTCTTTGACCTGGAGGCCACCCGGCGCGAAAATACCTATCTTCGCAAGATGCTGGAGGAGAGCAGCGGCCAATAGCCCAACACGTGGGCGAGGCCCGGAAGAGCGAGGCCCGGGATGGCGAGGTCCGGGTGGGCGAGGCTCCCGCCGAGCCGTAGCACGCCAGGGCGCTTGCGGTCCCGAGGCTCCAGGATATTCGAGGCGCGGCCAGCGGGCTCGCATTCTCCGCACGCCGGGCGATGCCTGACAACATATGACACTTGAACGCCTGCGCGTCATGGTCGGCGCCGGCTTGACGTTCTTGCGCGGCAATGGACACCTTACCGGGCCGTTGATTATAATGAGCGCGGTCATTGGGTATCCATGGGTCATTGCGGAGGAATGGTATGGCAGTGCTTTGTCGCCGTAACCTGATCGTTCCCGCTGCGCTGGCAGCGGGGGTGCTTACGCTGGCGCGGTTGGCACCGGCTCAATCCTGGATCACGTTTACGAATGAAACCACGCGGCTCTCGGATCCCGAGGGCAATTACCCCGAATTGCTCACCGATTCGCAAGAGAAGGACTTCGCCGTGGGCGATGTCGACAACGACGGCGACACGGACATGGTCGTCGTGCGCAAGATCCCCTACACGAACCCCGGTGGGCGAAAGAACTATCTGTTCCTCAATGAAGGGGGCGCGCTGGTCAACCGCACGGCCGCCAAAATACCGCAATTCCTGGACCTGACGAACGATCGCGACGTGCAGCTCTTCGATGCCGACGGCGATGGTTGGCTGGATATCGTCACGGCCACGACCTTTCCGAGCACCGGCGACCCAGCCAGCATCAAGTTCCCGAGGCTCTACATGAACCTCGGCAACGACGCGAACGGGAACTGGCTTGGATTTCAATACAACTACGGCGACCAGCGCATTCCTGACTTCCCCATCAACACGTTCTTCTGCTCCGTTGCTGTTGGCGATGTTGATCAAGACGGCGATCTGGATCTGTTCTTCGTGGACTATGCGGCCGATAGCAGCGTGCCTGATCCGCCCGGCGGGCCGCTGAAGAATCGGCTGCTGCTGAATAACGGCAGCGGATTCTTCACGGATGTGACGGCCACCAATCTTCTGCCCAACTCGAACAATTTGGATATCCGGGGCAATGGCTTCGGCACACGCGGCAAGATCGTCGACATGAACGGCGACGGCTGGGTCGACCTGATCGCGACCGACACGTGCAGCGCGAACCCGCGCACCGCGCGCGTCGCCAAGAACATGGGATCGGCCAATCCGCCGCAACCCGGCGTGTTTCAGACCGGAAGCTGGTCGAACTTCGCGTCGGGGAACTCGGTCTACGACATCGATGTCGGCGACATCAATCACGATGGTAAGCTGGATTTCTACGAGGTCGACGACGGTAATGACCGCCTCTTCTTGAATGCAGGCAATAACCTGCAAGGCAACCCGACGTTCACTGTTGTGAACCCTGCCGGACAGACAGCGCAGACAACCGGCCAATTCGGTGGGAACGTCTACTTTGTAGACATGGACGGTGATACCTGGCTCGATGCCATCGTGTGCGATGAAGACGTTGATCTGGGTCAGGGCGGCAACCGCATGGCACTGCTGCATAACCTGGGGGTGGGGCCGAGTTGGTTAACTGAAGCCGGCGATCCCTTCACATCCTCCGGTTTAATGGGCACGACCGACACCTATGACGTGGCAATTCTCGACATCGACGGCAATGGTTCGCTTGACCTAGTCGTGGGTACGAAGACCGCCAACAAGGTGTTCATGAACGGCAGCATGCCTGACACGACGCCGCCCACCATTGTGTCCACCGTTCCAGCCAATGGAACGCGCGACCCGCGGCAGGACCGCAACGATAGCGGTATGCTGCAGGGGGCTTTGGATCTCAGCATCACCTTCAGCGAGGCGGTGGTCGATCAGGCCACGGGCGGACCGCTCACGCCGGCCTCCTTCACGGTGGCATTGACGACCAATCTCAGCGGGTTGACGCCGCCGACCATCACCACCGTCACGCCGCTCTCGGCAACCACCTATCGGGTGAAATTCAACCAGCCCATCACCCCCGGCGCTTGGACAACGGTTGTCGCGCACGTCAAGGATGCCGCGGGCAACGTGATCGCGCCGAACGGCACCAGCTTGGGCTTCCTGCCGGCCGACGTGAATGCCGATTCAACGGCGAATACGGCGGATATCCTGGCGGGCGTCAACGGCCTGAATACCTGCGCGGCGGCCGGCACCTGCTCGTCGCCGGAGGTGCTCGCTCAATATGACGTGAATCGCGACAACACGGTCAGCACGCTGGATCTGCTGCGAACGGTGCAACTGCTGAACGGCGTGAATACACAGAACGTTTGGAATGGGGTAAGTTTACCAGCGCAGCCATAGCGCGGGTGGCACGGGCAAGCGGTCGTTTCGCTTGCCCATGAGAATGCAGCGCGAATAGGTCAGGCAGTCGATTGCTTGGCGCTGTGAGTGCCCGCGCAAAGAGTACCTGGCGTTCTTACGTTTTTCGTTGATAGACCGAAAAACGCGGTTTTGCCATCGCGCTGGGGGGAAGAGAATTTCTTGGATGAATCACTGGATGCGCAGCGGCCGGGCCGTTAGAATGGCTCGCGGTCGTCTGTTGTGCTTTTTTTGTCATTTTCGCGGAGGAATTGGTAATGGCAGGACACCGTCGTGGCCTCACCGCCCTGCTCGTCGCCGCGGGCATGCTGGCATTCGCCCAACTGGCGTCGGCTCAAACCTGGATCACGTTTAACAACGAGACCACTACTCGGCTGAGCGATCCCGAAAACACCTACACGAATGGAGACTACGTTTCGGGCGGCACAGCCAGCGCGCTGTTCGGCGACACACAAGAGAAGGACTTTGCGGTCGGTGACCTGGATAACGACGGCGACACTGATATGATCGTAGTGCGCAAGCAGCCGTACACCACGTCCGGCAAGCGCAAGAACTTCCTGTTCCTAAACGAAAACGGTGTTCTCACCAATCGAACCCAGGCGAAAGCTCCGCAGCTTCTGGACCTGACCAACAATCGTGACGTGGAGATCTTCGATGCGAACGGCGATGGCTGGTTGGACGTCGTGACTGCCACGACGTTCCCCGTCAGCTACGGCGAGCCGAACAGCATTCAGATGCCCCGTATATACATGAATCTGGGGAACGATGCGAACGGCAATTGGTTGGGTCTGCAGTACGTTTACGCCGATCATCGCATCCCCGATTTCTCAACGAGCCCATTTTTCTGCTCGGTAGAGTACGGTGACGTCGATAACGATGGCGATCTGGACCTGTGGTTTACGGATTACGCTTCGGACACGACGGTTCCAGATCCGCCGGGCGGACCACTCAAGAACCGCCTGCTGCTTAATAATGGGAGCGGTTTCTTCACGGACGTTTCGAACACGAATCTCACGCCGATTCCTGGCGGTGCTGGTTACAACATCCAATATGACATCCGCGGCAATGGCTTCGGGACGAATGGCGGCATGGCTGACATGAACGGCGACGGATGGCTGGACATCATCGCCACCGATAGTTGCAGCGCCAACCCGCGCACGCTTCGCATGGCCAAAAACCTGGGCCCGGCCCAGCCCGGAGTCTTCCAAACGGGTTCGTGGTCGAACCTCACAGCGGGATTGTCCGTCTACCATTATGACTTCGGCGACATAAATCACGACGGCAAGCTCGACATGTACCAAGTGGACGATGGGAACGATCGCATATGGCTCAACAGCGGGAACAGCCTGCAGGGCAACCCGACGTTTTCTTCGATCACCATTGCGGGGCAAAGCCTCTCCGGAACGGGTCAATTTGGTGGCAATACCTATTGCATCGACATGGATGGCGATGGCTGGCTTGACCAGCTTATATGCGACGAGGACGTCGACCTGCTGCAGGGCGGCAATCGCATGGTGCTGATGCACAATCTGGGTGTCAGTCCATGGCTGTCGGTCGCGGGCGATCCGTTTACACTCGACGGGACGATGGGGACGCGTGATACGTTCGACGTCGCTATCTTGGACATCAACGGCGACGGCAAGCTTGACCTGGTGGTCGGAACGAAGACCGGCAACAAGGTTTTCATGCAACCGGCGCCGGCCGACACAACGCCGCCCAGTATCGTGTCCTCGAACCCGGCGAGCGGGACGCGCGATGGACTGCAGGATCGCGATGGCGGCGGCGCGCTCCAGGGCATTTCGCAGGTCGGCGTCACGTTCAGCGAGGCGGTGCGCGACGCGGCGACGAACGGTTCGGTAACAGCGGCGAGCTTCTCGGTCGCGCTGACCACGAACCTGAGCGGGCTGACGCCGCCGACGATCACGTCCGTTACGCCAGGCGCCAGTAATACTTATACGCTGGCGTTCAATCAGCCGATCACGCCCGGCGCGTGGACGACCATCAGCGCCAGCGTCGAGGACAACGCCGGTAACGCGATCGGCGCCAATGGGATTGACCTGGGATTCCTGCCGGCGGACGTCAACGGCGACTCGACGGCCAACACGCTCGATCTATTAGCGGGCGTAAGCGGGCTAAATGACTGTGCCGCGGCCGGAACCTGCTCGACTCCGGGCGTCCTGGCGCAGTATGATGTGAACCGGGATAACACGGTCAGCACGCTGGACCTGCTGCGCACGGTCCAATTGCTCAACGGGGTGAATACGCAGAACGTTTGGAATGGCGTGTCGCTGCCGGCGCAGCCGTAAGCGCGGCGGGATCGCGGCCGGGTGATAGAGGAAGCCCTGGCATTGTGGCGGGGTGATGGTCGAACAGAGGCAGACGGCGTGATGGTGCCGTCCGGGCGGACGGCACTCTTTTTTCGGCGGTTGGGGAAGGAAAGGAGTCGTTGAATGAGCAGTTCGAGTTTGTGGCGCCGCGTGTGTATCGGTGCCTTGCTGATGGGGGGACTGGGGTTCACACCACCAACCCAAACGAAGTTTGGCGACCCCGTGCCGGGGCTGACGCCGGCGGAGTTGGCACGTTTTAGCCTCGGTCGCACGCAGTTCCAGACCGATGAAACGATCGAGACCGGCTTGGGGCCGGGCTTTAACGACACAAGCTGCGGCAACTGCCACAACGGGCCCGCGATGGGTGGTGGCAGCGTGCTGAATGTCACGCGCTTCGGCTATGAGGACGTCAACGGGAATTTCGATCCGCTGGCGCAGTACGGCGGCACACTGCTTCAGGCGAACGCGATCGTCATCGACCCTGAAAACCCCAGCCTGTGTCAGGAAGTCATTCCACCGCAAGCCAACCTGCCCGGGCCTTCATTCCCGCCAACACTGCGGATCACGCCGCCGGCATTCGGCTTCGGGCTCGTAGAAGCTATTCCGGATGCCGCGATTCTGGTGAATGTCGATCCGAACGATGTCAATGGCGACGGCATCAGCGGGCGGGCGCACCTGGTGCATCCGCTGGAAAACCCGCTCTTGACGCGCGTCGGGCGCTTCGGCTGGAAGGCGCAGGTGCCCACGACGCTGAGCTTCTCGGGCGACGCCTTCCTGAACGAAAACGGGATTACCAATCGGCTGGTGCCGACCGAGAACGCTCCGAACGGAGATCCGCAGACCCTGGCGTTATGCGACACGGTGCCGGAGGATCCCTACGAGGATTTCCAGATCTCACCGGGCGTGGAGAAGATCGACGCCTTTACCGATTTTCAGCAGTTGCTGGGCGTGCCGCCGCAGTGGCCGCCGCAGGGCACGCTGCCCGGGGAAACGGTGTTCAATCAAGTCGGTTGCGGCGCGTGCCACATTGCGACTTGGACGACGGGCTTGCTCTCGCCGATGCCGAACAACGGGGCGGGAGGCGCGGCTTTTCCAGCGCTGGCAAGCAAGACCATTCATCCCTACAGCGACTGGCTGCTGCACGATATCGGCACCGCGGACCACATCGTGTTCGGCGATGCGAGCGGCTACGAGTTCCGCACGACGCCGCTATGGGGCCTGCGGCAACGCGTGGCTTTGCTGCATACGGGCTGTGTGAGCCTGGGCAGCGCCAGCACCGTAGAAGGGTTCGTGCCGGCGATCGACGCGCACGGCTGCGTGCCGGCGGCAAGCTGCGAATTCGACCCCGCCGGCAGCCAGTGCGAGGCCCAACCCTCGTACGCGGCATTCAACGCGCTGGCCGCGGCGCAGCGGACGCAGTTGCTCGATTTCCTTGGCAGTCTGGGGCGGAAGCTGTTCGACTCGGCCGATAGCTGGCCGGGCGATTTGCGCATCAACCTGGAC
>DASXUA010000237.1:0-1954 GCA_036505095.1 Phycisphaerae bacterium | reverse complement strand
ATGAGGCCTTCGACCGTCTGAATCGTCTTGCCGTCGGCCCACACCGCGAGCTGGCTGCACGAGTAGACCGGTTTGCCGTCCAGCAGGACCGTGCAGGCGCCGCACTCGCCGCGATCGCAGCCGATCTTGGTGCCGGTGAGCTTCAGGTGGTCGCGCAGGACCTCGGCGAGCGTCCAGCGATCTTCGACGTCGAGGCGATGGAGGGTACCGTTGACCGTCAGCCGGACTGGCGTGTGCAGGTCTACGGCCGGGGCGGCCATCGCGCTGGATTATACGCCTCGCGCATGCAGGGGTAGGTCCGGCTGAAGCCGGACCCTACGTACTACGTTTTGGGGTAGGTCCGGCTGAAGCCGGACCCTACGTACTACTTTTTGTGGGGTCCGGCTTTAGCCTAATGCCTTTCGGAAATTCGGTGATGTGAGAATCCTCTTGTACATTTCGCGAGAAATCGGTACTTACGCTGGGGATGGCGAGAGCTTCCCGATCGCGAAATCGAGCGGCGTTCCGCGCCCTCGATCCCTTGAGGCCGTCCGCGGTACCGGCTGGGTTTCTCGACGCCTGGAATCGACTCGTGGCCGACTGGGAGCTCCCGACGCTCCCGCGGCGACGTGGGCGCAAGCCACGCGTGCCGCTGACCGATCTGCTCCCGGCCTTGACTTTTCACGTGCTGAGCGGCGCTGGGACGCTGAGCGATCATTTCTCGCAGCTGTTCAACGCGCCGCTGGCCGACAGCTCGTGGGCGGATCGGCGCGCCCGCCTGCCGTGGGAGATCTTTGCGGACTTGATGCAGCGCGTGCTGCGGCCCCAGGCCACGCGCCGCCAGCCGGACGCCTTCTGGCGCGGCTGGCGCGTGGTGGCCCTCGACGGCACGCAATTCAGTCTGACCAATACGCCCCAAATCATCGCCACGCTGCCGAAGGCCCGCACGCGTCGGGGACGCGCCGCGTTTGCCAAGATCACCACGTGTGTCCTGCTGGAGCTGGGGCTGCACAACCCGCTGGCCGCGGCGATCGGCCGGCGCGGGCAGTCCGAATGGGAGCTCGCCCGCAGTGTGTTGGCGCGCGTGCCCAAACGGGTGTTGCTGCTGGCCGATCGGTTGTATGGCTGCGCCGCCTTTGCGGTGCAGGCGCAGGCCGTGTGCGCCCGGGTCGGCAGTCACTTTCTGATTCGAGCCCGGACCGACATCAAACCGGCCGTGATCAGACGACTCCCCGATGGGAGTCGCATCATCCGGGTCCGCGTGCGCGAAACGGGGCGCCCCATGCACATCCTCGGGTCGCTGGAGGTGCGGGAGATCCGGGGCCGAGTCGGTCGCACAGGACATCGGACACACGAGCTGCGACTGTGGACCAGTCTGCGGGATCCGAGGACGGCGCCGGCGCTGGAACTCGCGCACCTGTATGCCCGCCGGTGGGAGCACGAGTTGTATTTCCGCGAATTGAAACGGCAGGTGCGCAAGACCGACGTCCTGCAAAGCCACACCGTCGACACGGCGGCGCAGGAGATCGCCGCCCTGATCCTGGTCAGCGCTCTGATCGCGACCGAACGGGCGCGGGCCGCGCCGGACCATGTGCCGGTGTTCCGCGTGAGCTTCGCGACAGTGTTGGAATGGGTGCGCGCGTCGTGGCTCGCGCTGAGCCAGTTCGACGACATCCTCACCACGCGCCAGATGAACACGTTCCTGCGGCGGGTCTACACGCAGATGGGCCGCTGCCTCACCGTGAAACGCCGGTCGCGCAGTTGTCCACGGGCCGTGCGCCAGTCGGTGAAGCGCTGGCCGCGGCTCATGCGGACGCAATCCATTGAAGGCCCCTTGCACTTCGAACTCGTGTAATGACAGCGAATTTCCGAAAGGCATTACGGCTAAAGCCTCGCGTTCCATCCGTCTCTGCTGGAGCGCGAGGCTTCAGCCGAGCGTCGAGCGTTTCTCCCTCGAGATACTGCATGACGAGGA
>DASXUA010000236.1:0-7156 GCA_036505095.1 Phycisphaerae bacterium | reverse complement strand
GGTCAGATCGCCGGCGTGGGAACGGCAGGTGGACTGCTCAGCCGGCGAGGGTCGCGCCGGCGTCATTCGCATCGAGTTGACCAGCTCAACGCAGACCGACCGGATCCCGATGGCGCAATGGATCACCGTGCGGGCATTGCTGGCCGAACTCGGCCGAAACTGCTCTCCCAGCGCCGCAACGCTTCCGGTCCTGATTCCAACGCCGCGCTCATCACTTGCGGAGCCCTTGGCTGACGACTTGCGTGCCCTGGTCGGGACTGCCCAGTTGCGAATCGGCCCGCCGCGATCCCCCAAAAAGCCGTAAGGCAGAACACGCACCGCCATTTCGTGGCGATGGCATGTTCTGCCTCAGCGCTTCCATCCCCAGCGGAAGGCACCGTCGTCGCGAAGCGGAGACGATGACGAACTCGAAAGGGCGTTGAGCCTGACAAGCCGCTTCACAAGGACGAATCGTAAAATAGGGTAGTGATCCCCGCGTGTCAAGGGTGAAACTGGGATAAAATCTGCCTCGGCCGTCTCGGCCGGATTTCGGGCTTTGCGGAGCGCCACCCGCACTCGCGCCCTGTGAAATTTGACGTCGCGCCCGAATCGCCCATATATTGCCGCCGGCGCAGGAAGGTGTCGCGTTTCGCGGCTTTCCAAAGGCAGGTGGCATCTTCCGCCACTGAATATTTTTCATCCCTGCCGCCAAGGGACCGCCCGAACGGTCTCGATCGGAGATCCATGTCCAACGATGAGGAGTTGCTGATTGAAACGGTTCGGGACTTTGCGCGCCACGAGTTGCTGCCGCTGGATCGCGCGTGCGACTTGCATGAAATTTCGATCGCCCAAGCACTGCCGCGCCTGGCCGAGATGGGCCTGCTGAATCTCTGCTTGCCCGAAAACGTCGGCGGTTTGGCCTGTTCGCTCCAGACCTACGCGCGCATCATCCATGAGGTCTCGTATGCCTCGCCCTCGGCGGCCGTCACGCTGTCGGTCCACAATATGGTCGGGGACATCCTCGCACGCCATGCACCCGAGCCGCAACGGACCCACTGGCTTAGCCGCTGGGGCGAAGCCGATAGCCTGTCGGCATTCGCGATCAGTGAGGCCGGCGCCGGCAGCGATGCGAGTTCCGCGCGAACGCGCGCCGTACCGGTCGAGGGCGGCTTCCGGATCGCGGGCGAGAAGATGTGGATTACGAACGGTCTGAGCGCGCGCTGGTTTCTGTTGTTGGTTCAAACCGACTCGGCCGGAACCAAGACCGGATTGACCGCTGTGGTGGTGGACGGACGGGAGCCCGGCGTCGAACGGACCGCCATCAAAGGTAAGATGGGTATCCGGGGCAGCGAGACGATCGTCCTCCACCTTTCGGACGTCTTCGTGCAACAGTCCTATCAGATCGGTGCGATGGGCGAGGGGCTGAAGGTGTGCCTGTCCACGCTCAACGAAGGCCGCATCGGGATTGCCGCCCAGGCGACGGGCATCGCGGAAGCCTGCCTGGACGCAATGATCGCCTACGCCCGGCAGCGGACACAGTTTGGCCGGCCGATCGCCGAGTTCCAGGCGATTCAAAACATGGTGGCGGACAGCGCCGTGGAACTCGCGGCCGCCCGCGAATTGACGCGCCGTGCGGCCGCCCTGATCGACTCCGGGCGACATGAACCCTCCGGCAGCTCGATGGCCAAGCTTTATGCGACCGAGTCCGCCGGCCGCATCGCCGACCGCGCCGTCCAGGTGCACGGCGGCACCGGCTACGTGCACGAATGCCGCGTCGAGCAGCTCTATCGCGATGTCCGCGTCACGCGCATCTACGAAGGCACCAGCGAAATCCAGCGCTTGGTCATCGCCCGTGAACTCTTTGGCGAGTGATCGCTGCAGGCGAATTGTGGTGCAGGCGTCCCGCCTGCAACGTGCCGCCGAGCGCGCATCGCCCGCATTCGCGTTAATTCAGGGTAAAACGCTTGCGAATTGTCGGTCGAACAGGCAGCATCAGTCTCTATGACGCGCCGCCAACGTCTGCTGCTGCTCTTCGGCTCCCTGGGGCCGATCGGTCATCTGCCCGCCTCCGGCACGGTTGCGGTCGCGCTGGTCGGAGTCCCGCTCTATTACCTGGTGGCGGGCAGGCTGCACACACCGCTGTGGGCGTACGCGCTGGGGACGCTCGCGCTCACGTTCCTGGCAATCTGGGTTCACGAAGTCGGCGATCGTATTCTGGGAGCCAAGGATAGTCGCACCCTGGTCATTGACGAATTGGCCGGCTTCACCATCGCGATGATCGGCGTGCCGTTCACTTGGAAGCTTGTGTTGCTGGGCTTCGTGCTGGAGCGCGGCCTCGATATTCTGAAGGTCTGGCCAGCCAACCGCATCGAGCGCCGCTGGCCCGGAGGCTGGGGCGTCGTCGGCGACGACGTCGTCGCCGGCATCTACACGTGCATTCTCCTGCACGCTGCCAATTCGCTCTGGCCCCGCCTTGTGGGTTTGGCCCCCTGACCGCGCCCTGTGGGAGCGGTCTGTGACCACGACCTAGCTTAGCCTAACGCGCGGGGCTCGCGCGGACGAGATTGAGCCGCAACAGGTTCGCCAGCACGCGCTGGTCGATTTCGGCGCGGCGGGCGGCGAGCGGTTGGCCGGCGCCGGTTTCGGTCCAGACTTCGGCCCTAGTGTTCGGACCAGCCGCCGCTCGGGTCGGTAGCGGTGTACGCCGCCAGCACGGCGCGGTCGAGCTTTTCGTGCGCCAGGCGCAGCCAGGTCGGGCGTTCGTTGTACAGGTTCGTCAGGGTGCGCTTCTTCAAACGCGGGTCGGCCGCGGCCGCGGCCATGATGGCGGATTGGCGAATCAGCGGTCGCGTTTCGGGCGGTACATCGAGAAACTTGTCCGATGCGTCGATTTCGGCCGTGAGCGGCTCGAGCCACTCGGGCGGGTTCAACCGGCGCTCGCGCTGTTCGTTCAGTTCGGGCTGCGTTGCTGATGCTGCGACAGGCTTCGAGGGCTGGGTCGTCGGCTGTGAACTATGCAAGCCAGAGGCCTGCGGTACGGGCAGGCGGGACGCTTGCGCTACAGGTTGCTCGCTGATCCCGGCGCGCCGGGACGGCTCTGAACCGGCGGCCATGCAACCGGGGGTTTGGGATCATCGTCGCTGGCCACGCGGCCCGACAGGCACAGGAATAATGGCGGTGAACCTCGCCCGATACGACATCAATCGCGATGGGCAAGTTAATACGCAAGACTTTCTGCGCGAGACTCAACGGGATGACCACGACCCACGTCTGGGCCGGCGTTTAGGTCCCGACGTGCCCATAATCCGAGAATCCGGCGCGAGGCCTCGCACTGCCTTCGGTTCGGCGGGAGCCCGCCTCCGGGGGGTCTGCGGCGGACCTGCGACCTCGCGCCCGGATGCGGCTCGGCGGGAGCCTCGCCCTCCCAGCGGCTAGCCGGTGAAATCGTCCTGCAGCTCGGCGGCGTCCAGCAGGTCGAGGTCGCTGTCGGCGTCGGAATCGAAGGCGCTGAGGCAGCCAGTGGCCGTCAATGGCGGGGCTGGCGCGGGCGTGGCGTTCGGACCGGCCATGCAACCGGCGAAGGCGCCGTAATCCGTCAAATCTACGTGGCCATCCGCGTTCCAATCGTCGTGGATGCACGCGACCACGCTGACCTTGAAGTCGTCAATGGCCGCTTCGACGTTCGAGACCGCCCCCATGTCCGAGGCCACGAAACGCATCCGCATCTGGCTGGTCTGCGGCACGTAGTCGGCCACGCGGAATTTGTGGAAGCGCCAGCCGCCGAGATTGTCGATGCCGCCGCCGGGACCGAGGGTCTCCACGTTGACCCAGCTCCCGCCGCCGTTGTTTGAAATATCGATGACGAACGTATCGTCCAGGCTGGTCAAACTCCCGGTGTTGTTCGAATACCAGCGCCAATAGCTGATGGTCGCATCACCCATCGCTGACAGATCAGTAATCGGCGTGAGCAGCGTCGTCTTCCCGCCGTCGACATCGCCGGCACTCGCGGGGCTGTTAGGCACATTCTGCCCGGTCACCCAGCACATCGTGCCCGCGGCGGTGTGGTCGTCTTCGGGTTGCGCGGCCGAGCCCACCGGATCCACGCGCACCCAGATGCCGGCCGTGGCGTTATCTCCCAGCGCCCCCACCGTCCAGCCCATGTCCGTCTCCATGTCGTCGAAGAAGTGGATCACCTCACCGGCCGCCACCGTGGTTTGGTACGTCCCGATCGGCGCCGTCATCGGATCGCGCACCGTGTCGCCATTGGAGGCCTGCGCACTGAAGTAATAGGAGACGACCGTTGAGCAGGGCAGACTCGGGAAAACCGCCTGATACAGGTCACCACTCACCGGCAGCAGATCGACTTCAACATCACCGGCGCCGGCGTTGTAGTGCAGCTTTTCGGTCCCCGGCTGCACGCTCCCGCCGTTCTGCGGCGCAATGCTCACCAGCACGGATGCGCCGGGCGGATCGATAAATTGCGGCAGACCGTTGGGATAACTGATCGCCAGCAGCGCTAGTCCCAGCCGCCAGACAAACAGGCCCTTTTCGATGTCACCACCCAGAATAATTCCACTCGGCAAATATGGATAATTGCTCCATAAGGCATTGTAACTCGCGATATCATCGGGCGGGTACGTATCGAACCAGGCGATTTGCGTGGGATGAAGCTGGTCGGCGCTGGAATCGAACACGCGCAATCCACTGCGATAGTTCGACTCGAAAATCAAATTGCCAAGCGTGTACAGATTGTGATCGATCGCCGTCGAGCCCGTGCTGAAGGTCGCAACCTGCGTCGGGCTGGCCAGATTGAGCACGTCAATGACGTGCGTCGTGCTCGGAATGCCGAGCTGCGCCTCATCGAATTCGTCATCGAGATAGAAATAATGCCGATCGGTCGAGAGCCAGCCCTGGTGCGAGAAAAGCGCGTTCGGATACGCGTAAGACGCCAGTTGCACGATACTGGCCTTGTTGGTCACGTCGAGGATATTGATGCCCGCCGCTCCGCCTCCGGAAGTATTCTCGGTGCAGCAGAAGGCGATCTCCTTGCCGGCATACGGACCGCTGGTGTACGAGACGATCTGGGCTTCATGCGTGTAGCGTGTCGTCAGCGCGGTCGTCACATACGTCGGGTTGGCAGGGTTGGCCAGGCTGTAGATGCGCACGCCGAGGAAGCCGCCGCCGCCACAGCGATAGAGATATCCGCTGGCCTCGTTGACGGCCACCGTATGCGTCGAAGTCGTCGTCCCGCTCGGAGTCGTCACCGATCCGACCACAATCACGCCCCCGGCATCGATGTTGTCCAGGTCCATAACCTGAATGCCTGAGCCGCCTTCACTCACGGCATAACAATAATGCTGGTAAGTCTTCAGATCGCGCCACAGGCTGACGGGACCGGGCGCGATGGCCCGAATCTGCGCGTTGCTGGGATTGGTCACCTCCACGAACGCGGTGCCGTGAGAGAAACCCATGATGGCATACTCGCGGCCGGACGGCGACACGTAACCCCAGGCGACATTGCCGCTCGTCGCGGCCGGATTGAACTGCGTCACCGGCAGCCAGCTCAAGAGCTGAATGCCACTTGACGAAAACGTGATCGGCGGCACACCGCCCTCCGTCGGATCCCAGCCCGGACCGCTGTAGGGCGGCTGATAATCTTGCTCGTGTTTCGGATCCTCGTGACCCAGTGTCAGCGTCGGCAGCACCAGCAGCGCCACCAGCTTCGGCCATACAAGCGTGTGCTTCACGTTCGAACTCCTCTGAATGGGATCGTGCGACTCTGCACGGGCATCAACCGGAATAATTAGAAAGCAGCTCCGACAAATCGAACAGATCCACGTCCACGTCCGCGTCAGAATCAAAAACGTCCAGGCATTCGCCGGGCGTCGGCGGCTGTGTCGGGCTCGGCGCGGCGTTTGGCCCGGCCATGCACTCGGCGAACCCGGCAAAGTCTGCCAGGTTGATGTGCCCATCACCATCCAGATCGCCCGGTATGCACGTCAGCACACTCACGCGAAAATCGTCGACCGCCGCCTCAACGACCGAGCCCCCTCCCAAGTCGGAGGCGACAAACCGCAGCCGCACCTGGGCCGTGGGCGTCACGAAATCGCTCACATGGAACGAGTGCAGGAACCATCCGCCGGTCGTCTCGCCGCCGCCCGGTCCTACGGTTTCAACATTCACCCAACTCGCACCAGCGTCGCTCGTGATGTCCACGACGAATACGTCGGCGCCGGGGTTGGAGCCGGTGTTGTTCGAGTACCAGCGCCAGTAGCTGATAATCGGATTGCTGATCCCCAATAAATTCAATGTCGGGGTGACCAGCGTCGTTTGGCCGCCGTCCACATCATTGTCACCCACGCCCCCGCCCGGCACACCTTGACCCGTCACCCAGCACATCGTACCAGCTCCGGGCGTATGATCATCCTCCGGCTGCGCGGCCGTCCCGACGGGATCGACGCGCTCCCAGATGCCGGTCGTCGCGTTATCGCCCGGCCAACCAACGGTCCAACCGATATCGGTCTCCATATCGTCCTGCCAGAGGACCGGTTGTGCCACGCGAACAGTGGCGGAGTACGTGCCGAAGGGAGCTGTGGGCGGATCCTTAACGGTCTCGCCGCTGACGGACTGCGCCGTGAAGTAGAACGCTACGCTGGCACCGCACGGCAGCGCCGGAATTAGGGCTTGGAAGGCATCGCCTCCTGCTGGAACTAGATCGCTTTCGATGAATCCGCTGCCGGCGTTGTAATGCAGCTTGGCTGTTCCGGGCTGCAACGCGCTGCCGCCCTGAGGCGTGATCTGGACCTGAATCGTTTGCCCGCTCGGATTGAGATGATTGGGCAGGCCGTTCGGATAACTGAATACCAGCAACGGATCACCGAGCCGCCAGACGAACAAACCCTTCTCGATATCCCCGCCCAGAATCGTGCCGCTCGGCAGGTAGGGATAGTTGCTCCACAGCCCGTTGAAGTTCGCGTAATCGTCCTCCGGATAGGTATCGAACCACGCGATCTGCACCGGCCCGACTGGGTTGCTCGCGTCAAATACGCGCAGGCCGCTGCGGTAGTTCGATTCGAAGATCAAGTTGCCCAGCGTATACAGATTATGGTCTATCGAGGTTGCCCCGCTGGTAAACGTGTTAACCAGCATCGGGCTGGCCAGATTGAGCACGTCGAAC